>JBQCFN010000194.1:0-3235 GCA_051959035.1 Lysobacteraceae bacterium
CCCAGCTCCTCCATCGTACGCGCCACCGCATCGCGCACGTGCCAGGTCACGTTGACGCCCTTCTCGGCTTCATTGGCGAGATCGACGACGCGCAGCAGGTGCGGCGTCACGAGGCCGGCGACGGTGGCTTTCATGCGGTCACCTGGTCATGGGCACGGCGCAAGGCTAGCGCCGCGGGGCTGCAAGGGGGAGCCAACCCGATCACTCCCCCGCGCGGGGGCACACCCGCGCAACCCTTCACTGGTGCCCGGAACCGTGCGCTTGCTCGCCCGCTGCGTCGCCCTGCTGCACTTTCGCGAACTCCGGGAAGGTCTCTTCGATCGACTTCTTTTCCGGCAGGACGTAGAACACGCCGCCGCGTTCGAACGTCGGCGCCACCACCTGCTCGTAGAACGCGGGCGAGACGTTGATGCAGCCGTGGGTGATGCGGTTGTCCTTCGGCGACGGCGACGCGAGGCGTTGCGGGCGCCGCTCGGCCTTGACGCCGGTCGCGGTCGGGTGGATGGAGACCGCGGAGTCGTAGTCCACCCACAGCACGCGGCCCGCGTCGAGGGACGGACCGAAGCCGCCCACGAAGCGGCCCGCGGGCGTGGTGCGGTCGCGGCCCGGGATCTCGCGCAACGCGAGCCCGGCCACGCCGGGCGCCGAGTGGTCGCCGATCGCCGATCCCAGCAGCACGGGGGCCGCGCCGCGCAGCCGGCCGTCGCCGCCGAACACCAGGACCTGCGCGGCGCCCTTGTCGATGACCGCGAACGGATAGCCTTCGTTGTCCTTGCTGGCGACCACCCAGCCCGCGAGCGCGATCACCGTGCCGGAGACCTCCTGGTCCGGCGGGAGCTGATCGACGGCGGAGGCCGCTTGCCCGTCGGAGTGGTCGGCGCTGGCCGCGCCGAAACTCATGAACGCCAATGCGAGGGCGAGCGCACCGCAGGCGGCACGGATCGCAGGATGCGTGGAAGTACGGATGGGACGGAACCTCGGAACAGGACGGGTGGAATGGAGACCGGTGGCCATCGAGGCCACCGGGTCCGGTCGGGCGATTGTCGCGAATGGTGGAGAAGCGTTACCCGCGCGGCACGCGGCGCGGCGCCGTTTCGAGCTGCTGGACGCGGCTTTCCATCTGGTCCAGCCGCTGGTTGGCCTGCTGCGCGGACTGGTTGGCCGCCTGCGCGCTCTGGGCCGCGCTCTGCACCTGCGTGTCGAGCTGGTCGAGGCGCGAGTTGACCCGCGCGAAGTCGTCATCGTAGGTCGCGCAGGCAGACAGGCCCATGGTGGCGAAGATCGCCACGCCGAGCAGACGCGCCATCACCCGCTGTTGCTTGGTCAGAGACATTCCGGTTCTCCTTCGGCTGGGGTCTCGGAATATAGCCGCCTTCGTGTCAGCGCCCCGGCTCCATCTTCAGGCGGGGTTGGAAATGTCGATGGAATGTGAAAACCGGGCGTTGCGAGTGGTTGGGGATCACAGTTCGCGCGACCAGTTCGCGCGAAACGCCCTCGTCCGCGAAGCGGATTCTCCCTGTCGGCGATGCCACGCCGCCGCGATGCTGGCCGCATGGCAACGCCAACCGCGACGCGGCCTCCCGGAGATCTTCCGCAACACCGCGCGCAGCGTGGCAACACCCGCCTCCCTGTTTCCTGGACGGCGCAGGCCGCGCCCGTAGCGCCAGTGGCCGCGCGAAGCGCCCGCCCGCGCGGTGAAACCGGCTCCGTCAGCCGCCCTGCTTGACCTGCCTCAAGCGCGCGCGTGTTCGTGCTGGAGCCTGCCGGCGGGAAGGCGTATGTATGGGACCAACCCACCGTCGCGGAGGTCCCATGCACCCGAAGGCGCCCATCGCGCAACCGCCACTGCGGCGGCCGGACGACCTGCCGGAGCGGCACGACCGCAACGCCAGCCGCCACCCCGACGAGGACGAGCTGGTCGACATGGAGAGCGACCAGAGCTTTCCCGCCAGCGACCCACCCGGCTGGACGCTCGGCGCGCACCGGGGACATTGACGATGCGCTACACGGGAGTCTCGCGCTCGATCCTCGATGCCATCGGCGACACGCCGCTGCTGGAGATCGATGGCGTCTTCGCCAAGCTCGAGTTCATGAACCCCTCCGGCTCGATCAAGGCGCGCATCGCCTGGTACATGATCGAGAAGGCCGAACGGCAGGGGCTGCTGAAGCCCGGCGACACCATCGTGGAGGCGACCAGCGGCAACACCGGCAACGCGCTGTCCATGGTGGCCGCGGTCAAGGGCTACCGGATGCTGGTGGTGATGCCGGAAGGACTGTCCAACGAACGCGTCGCGATCTCGCGCGCGTACGGCGCCGAGGTGCGCTTCGTCGGCCACTTCCACGTCGACGCCGCGCTGGAGGAAGCGCGGCGCCTGGGCGGGCAGCCGGGTTACTTCGCGCCGCGGCAGTTCGACTCGGAGGCCAACGTCGAGGAGAACCGCGAGATCCTCGGCCCGGAGATCCTCGCGCAATTGCAGGGCCGCCTGCCCGACGCGCTGGTGATGGGCGTCGGCACCGGCGGCACCCTGATCGGCGTCGGCCAGGCGTTCCGCGCGGCCAATCCGGCCGTGCGGCTGTTCGCGATGGAACCGTCGGAATCGCAGACCATCCTCTGCGGCGAGATCAGCACCCACCACATCGAGGGCATCGCCGATGGCTTCGTGCCGGGCATCTTCGCGCGGCATGCGGACCTCGTGGACTCGATGCTGTCGGTCTCCAGCGAGGAAGCCATCGCCGAAATGCGGCGGCTCGCGCGACAGCACGGCTTGCTCTGCGGGCCGAGCTCCGGCGCGCACCTGGTGGCGGCGCGGCGGGTGCGCCAGCAGCACCCGGAGTTCCATACCGTCGTGACGCTGTTCTGCGACGAGGGCGAGAAATACCTGCAGGAACACTTCAGCCGGCCGGAGGGCGACGTCGTCGGGGCGGCGTTCGGCTGAAAGGGGGTCAGGTTCACTTACCCGCGCGGCCGTCGAACTCACACCGCCGGGCCGCCTATTTCCCCCTGCCGGTACCGCCAGGCCGCCGCGATGCTGGCCGCATGGCACGCCAACCGCGACTCGACCTGCCCGGCATCCCGCAACACATCGTGCAGCGCGGCAACAACCGCCTGCCCTGCTTCCTGGATGACGCGGACCGCGCCCGCTACCGCCAGCTGCTGCGCGAGGCGCTGCTCGCCACCGGCTGCCGGCTCCACGCCTATGTGCTGATGGACAACCACGTCCACCTGCTGGTGACG
>JBQCFN010000195.1:0-3357 GCA_051959035.1 Lysobacteraceae bacterium
ATCGCCAGCGTCGCCGGCAACGCCAGCGCGCCCTGGCCGAGCGCGAGGTCGCGCTCGGTGTAGGGGGCGTCGGCCGCGGGCGCGGCCGCGGCGGGAGGCGCTGCCGGCTGGATCAGGAAGCCGGCGATTTTCCCATCGGGCCGCACCGCGATCTTCGCCACCAGTTCGCCGTTTGCGTAGTGCAGCGGGATGACGACGAGCTGCATGCCCTGTTGGGCAGAGACGCTGGCATCGCCGCGGCCCGTGGCGCCGCCCGCCTGCGACGGCAGGGACTCCCAGACCGCCTTGAGCTTGTCGGCCGGTACGGCGGCCGCCATCTGTTCGTCGAACATGGCCTCCGCGGCCGCGTAGTCGTGCGCGTCCAGGCGATCGAGCAGGCGCGTCGCGACCTCGACGGGCGTGGGCGCGGGCGCCTGCTGGGCCGGCACGAACGGCGAGGCCAGCATCAGCACCGACAGCAACAACAGCGACTTGATATTCATGCCATCTCCTTCTTGAGGTACAGCTGCACCGGCCCGAAGCGCAGCGGTTGCACGACCGCCACCAGTTCCCAGCCCTGCAGGCCGAGCTGGTTGAGGCGTTCCTGCGCGGCCTCCCGCGTCGAACCGAGGAATGAAGGTTTCAATTCCACCACCTGGTAGCTCCAGCGGTTACCGGCCATCGTCGTCCTCCTGCTCATTGGGGGCGGGCGGCTTCAACCGCCCGGCCTTGCGCAACGCATCGCGCAGCACGTACTCGATCTGCGCGTTGAGGCTGCGCAACTCGTCGTCGGCCCAGCGCTGTGCCGCCGCCAGGACGTCGGCATTGATGCGCAGCGGATAGGCCTTCTTCTCTGCCATCTGGCGGTCCTTCCTGGCGGTTGCCCGTTCCCCCGCGGCGCGCCCGGGGCGGCCGCGGGCGCGGCATGCTCAGTACAGGCTCCCGGTATTGACGATCGGCTGGGTCGAGCGCTCGCCGCACAGCACCACCAGCAGGTTGCTGACCATCTGCGCCTTGCGCTCCTCGTCCAGCTGCACCACGCCGTTCTTCTGCAGTTCGGCCAGCGCCATTTCGACCATGCCGACCGCGCCGGCGACGATGCGCGTGCGCGCGGCGATGATCGCGTTGGCCTGCTGGCGCTGCAGCATCGCCTGGGCGATTTCCGGGGCGTAGGCGAGGTGGCTGATGCGGGCGTCGACCACGGTGACGCCGGCGTCGGCCAGGCGCTCCTGCAGTTCCTGCTGCAGGTGGTGGGAGATTTCCGCGGCGTGGCTGCGCAGGGCGAGCTGGTCGGGTTCGTGCTGGTCGTAGGGGTAGCTGGTCGCCATCGCGCGCAGCGCGGACTCCGACTGGATGTGCACGAAGCTCTCGTAGTCGTCGACGTTGTAGACCGCCTCGGCGCTGTCGACCACCTGCCACACGATCACCGCGGCGATCTCGATCGGGCTGCCGTCGAGCTCGTTGACCTTGAGCTTGCCGCTCTCGAAGTTGCGCACCCGCAGGGACACCTTCTTCTTGCCGTAGAAGGGGTTGTTCCAGCGCAGGCCGTTGGCCTTGACCGTGCCGACGTACTTGCCGAACAGGCTCAGCACCGCGGCCTGGTTGGGCTCGACCATGTACAGGCCGATCAGGACGAACGCCGCGACGGCCGCGACCACCAGCGCCGCCAAGATCAGCCCGGGGTCGTGGGCGCGGGCGCCGTGGAAGAACACCCCCGCGGCGACGGCCTCGACCAGGAGGATGCCGAGCAGCACCGGGATGCCGGGAAGGGAGCGAAGCGGGTTTTCTTTCATGGCGGCTCTCGCTGGGCCGGAAGGATGAGGAGAAGATATCAGATTGATATCAGATCGCAAGGGGAAAGTCAGCCGTTCGTCGGCGCGGCGAAGGCCAGCACGTGGCCGTCGAGCAGATCGCCGGCGCGGTCGCCCCCGCCGCGCGGCTGCGGCGGGCTGGGCCCGGTGGCGCCGGCGGCGGGTACGTGGCGGCAGGCGGCGTCCGGATCGCCCACCCCCAGTAGAGCTCGGCGCGCGGATGCCGCGGGCGCACGCGGGATCGGGCAGGGCGGCGCCGAGCAGGCGAGGGATGCCGGCCTCGGGCATGAGGCCGAGCACGGCGCCGCCGGAAGGCCGGACTCGGCCATGCCGGGTGCCTGCAGGCGCGGCGCGATTTCCAGCGCTGCGCGACAGAAGCCCGTGGCCGCGTCCTGGCCGGCGACATGGAGGACCGGGTGGCAGGCGGACGCGGCGGCGGGCCTGCGCGCCTCAGGGGTTGAGGTAGAACAGCGGTTCCGGCAGGCCTTCGCCGGTGGCGTACAGCGCCTGTCCACCCGGTGCCCAGCCCAGCGCCTCGGCCTGCGGCAGCCACGGCAGCGGATGCACCTGCGGCGCGCGCGCCACCGCCTGCGCCCAGCCCTCGTCGCCGCGGCGGGTGTAGACCAGCAGCTCGCTGTAGGTCAGCACGGCGAGGCGGCGGCCATCGGGGGCGAGGTCGGCGGCGGTGACCTGGTGGAGGATGCGCGCCGCGCGCGGGTTGTCGCGCAGCTCCGCGCGATCGGGCGCGGGCACGCCGGCCAGCAGGCCGATCCGCCGCGCCACCTGCACGCCCGCCGCGCGCGGGCGCAGCGGCAGCACGAACAGCTCCGGCGGCCGCCGCTTCTTCGACACCAGCAGCACCTCGCCGCGGGCCACGTCCACCGCCACCGCCTCGCAATCCCGCGGCCCGTCCGGCCAGCGGAAGGCGATCGACCAGGCCGGGCGGAGCGTGCCGCCGGCCAGGCTCGCCGGCTCCTCGACCACGTGCAGCTGCGCACTGTGGCGCAGCCCGCCGTTGTCGCCGGTGTCGGCGACGAGCAGGTAATGGCGACCGTCGAGGTCGAACGCCGAGATGTCTTCCCAGTCCGTGTTGGCCACGCCGGCCACGCGGTAGCGCGCGAGCAGCCCGCCACGCTTGCCGATCGCGAACAGGTCCGGCGCGTTGCCGCCGTCGTCGTGCACCCACAGCGTGTCGGGGTGCGCGCGAGAGGCCGCCAGGCCGCTGATTTCGCCCAGCTGTGGATCCACCACCAGCCCCGACAGCTGCGCGAACGGCAGGGGCCGCGCGCCGCAACCGGCCAGCAACGCGGCGAACAGCAACGGGCGCAGTCGGCTGGGCCGGGACATGCGGCACAGGATCGCATGCGCGCCGCGGGGGCCACCATCGGCGCCGGCCCCGCTAGACTGGCCGCCTCTTCTTCCGGACCCGCCCATGGTCACGCTCGGCACGCCCCTGTCCCCGCACGCCACGCGCGTGCTGCTGCTCGGTTCCGGCGAGCTCGGCAAGGAAGTGGCGATCGAGTTGCAGCGCTTCGGCGTCGAGGTCATCGCCGCCGACCGCTACGCC
>JBQCFN010000196.1:0-4444 GCA_051959035.1 Lysobacteraceae bacterium
CGAGCAGCTGGTCGGGCAGCGTGCCGGTCCCGGCATGCGCGGGGGGCGTGTCCTGCGCGGGCGTGGCGGGCTTGCCCGCGGCCGGGGCGGGATCGGTGTCGGCCGCGGGCGCGAGCAGGCGGACGAAGGCGTCGTCGTGCGCAGGCGCGTCTTCGTCGGCGGGGGCGTGGGCTGCGTGGCTGGCCTGGGCCGCGTGGCGCGCAGGCGCCGCGCGGGCGGGGTCGCGCCGGCGGCCGTCCGCGGCGCGCGCATCGCGCTCGTCCGCGTGCCGCGCCGGGTCGTCGGCGTGGCGGGCCGGATGCGGCGGCTGCGACGGATGGCCGGCACCGGCCGGCGCTGGCGTGGACGGCGCCGGCTCGCGCGACCGCGCGCGCGCTTGTGGCTGCGGCTGCGGCGACGCGGCCGTCGCCGGCAGCTTCGCCGTCGGCAGCCCGGTGCCCGCGATCATGCCGGCTCGCCTTCGCCCTTGGCCTCGCGCACGCGGCGGGCGCCGAGGTCGTCGAGCTCGCGCTGGGTGCGCTGTTCGGCCGCCTTCGCCTCCTCGGCGCGATAGCTGGCGGCCAGCTTCTCCAGCACCTTGGCATCGCGGCTGGCCAGCATCAGGCGGGTGCGCTCGATCTCGGTCTGCTGGCGGCTGCTGTCGACCACCTTGGTCTGCTGCGCGACCGCGGCGTCGAGCTTGGCGCGGAAGGCGATGCGGTTGGCGAGCAGGGCCGGCGCGATCGTGCCGTCGGTGCCGGCCGGGGTGGCCGCGTATTCGTCGGCGTAGCGGCGCAGCGCGTCCAGGCGCTGCTCCTGCTCGGCCTGCGCGCGGTCGCGCTCCGCGAGCTGGCGCGCGGCGTCGTCCTGGCGCTGCTGGACGACGCGGAGCAGGGGATCGAGGCGTTGCGAGCGGGTCATGCGGGCTCCGTCTGCAAGATCTGTGCGAGGGGCGTCATGCGTCGAGCAGGCGCGCGAGCGCGGCGCGGCTGGCCTCGACGTCGGCGGCCTCGGCCACGTCCTGGCCGAGGAACTGCAGGATCGCCGGCCAGCGCGCGAGCGCCTCGTCCACCAGCGGATCGCTGCCGCGCTGGTAGGCGCCGATCGCGATCAGGTCGCGCTGCGTGTTGTACGCGGCCATCAGGCGCTTGAGCCGGCGGATGCGCTCGCGCCAGGGCGCGTCGGTGATCTCCTGCATCACCCGGCTGACCGAGACCTCGACGTCGATCGCCGGGTACAGGCCGGCGTCGGCGATGCGGCGGGTCAGCACGTTGTGGCCGTCGAGGATCGCGCGGGCGGCGTCGGCGATGGTTTCCTGCTGGTCGTCGCCCTCGGTCAGCACGGTGTAGAAGGCGGTGATCGAGCCGCGCCCGTCCGGGCCGTTGCCGGCGCGTTCGACCAGCTGCGGCAGCTTGGCGAACACCGACGGCGGATAGCCGCGCGTGGTCGGCGGTTCGCCGACGCTGAGGCCGATCTCGCGCTGCGCATGGGCGAAGCGGGTGAGCGAATCCATCAGCAGCAGCACGTGCAGGCCCTGGTCGCGGAACCATTCGGCGATCGCGGTCGCGCGCAACGCGCCGTGCAGCCGCGCCAGCGGCGGGCGGTCGGCCGGCGTGGCGACCACCACCGAGCGGCGCAGGCCCTCGGCGCCGAGCGTGGACTCGACGAAATCGCGCACTTCGCGGCCGCGCTCGCCGATCAGGCCGACCACGATCACGTCGGCGGCGGTGTAGCGGGTCATCATGCCGAGCAGGGTCGACTTGCCGACGCCGGAGCCCGCGAACAGGCCGATGCGCTGGCCGCGGCCGATCGGCAGCAGCGCGTTGATCGCGCGCACGCCGACGTCGAGCGAGCGGCTGATCGGTTCGCGCATCAGCGGGTTGATCGCGGTGCCGGCCAGGCCCACCCAGCTTTCCGGGCGCACCGGGCCGCGGCCGTCGAGCGGCTGGCCGTCGCTGTCGATCACCCGGCCGAGCAGGCCGTCGCCGACCGCGACCTCGCCGCGCCGGCGGGTGGACACCACGCGCGCGTTCGGCAGCAGGCCTTCGAGGTCGGCGGTGGGCATGAGGTAGGTGCGGTCGCCGGCGAAGCCGACCACTTCGGCGTCGACCCAGCGCCCGCCCGAGGTCTCGACCTTGCAGCGCGCGCCCAGCGGCGCGCTGCAGCCGGACGCCTCCAGGGTGAGGCCGACCGCGCGGCGCAGGACGCCCTCGCGGGCGAGGCCGCGCGCGTCCGGCTGCGGCTCGGCGTTGCGCAGCCGGGTGGCCAGGCGCAGGTTGCGCGCTTCGCGCCAGTGTTCGGCGGGAATGCTCATGGCCGCCGGCTCACCGCTTCACCTCGCGCGCGTCCAGCAAGGCCTGCATCACCGACTGCAGGCGCGCCGACAGGGTGCCGTCGATGCGCACGCTCTCGCCGTGCAGGCGCAGTTCGCCGCGGGCGAGGGTGCCGTCGCCGACCAGGCGCACGCCGTCGAGCGCGGCCAGGTGCGGCGCGAGCACGCCGAGGTCGTCGGGGTGCAGGCGCAGCTCGACCTCGCGGGTGGTGGTGCCCAGCGCGTCGAGCGCTTCCTGCACCAGCTCCGCCAGCAGGGTCGGATCGGCGACGTAGGCGCGGCCGATCAGCGCGCCGGCCACGCGCACGGCGAGGTCGGCGAGCGCATCGGCGACTTCCGCGTCGAGCCGCGCAAGCGGGCGGGTGAAGCCGTCGAGGATGCCTTCCATCTGCGCGACCATGCGCCGCACCTCGGCCTGGCCGCTGCCCAGCCCTTCGGCGTGGCCGCGCGCGAAGCCTTCGTCGTACGCGGCCTGCTCGATCGCCTGCAGCTCCTCCACGCTCGGGTGCGCGGACGGCTCCCCCTCGGCGGGGCGCGGGTCCAGCCCCGGCGCGGTCCAGCGCACGACCTCGAGCCGGGCGCTCACACGAAGGTCTCCGCCTTGGCCGCGAGCGTGATCTCGCCGCTCTCGGCCATCCTGCGCACGATCGCGAGGATCTCCTTCTGCGCCGCCTCGACCTCGGCCAGCCGCACCGGGCCGCGCGCCTCCATGTCCTCGACCAGGATCTCGGCGGCGCGCTGCGACATGTTGGAGGTGATCTTCTCCTTGACCTTGGGGTCGGCGCCGCGCAGGGCGACCGCCAGCTTGTCGCCGGGCACGTCGCGCAGCACCGCCTGCATGGCGCGGTCGTCGATTTCGGCGAGGTTGTCGAACACGAACATCAGGTCGCGGATCTGCACGCCGAGCGCGTCGTCGACCTGGCTGATCGCGCCGAGCAGCGCCTCGTCCTGGCCGCCGTCCATGAAGTTGAGGATGTTGGCCGCGACCTTGACCCCGCCCACCGACGAGGACTTCATGCTCTGGCTGCCGGCGAACTGGCGCGCCATGACGTCGTTGAGCTCGTTGAGCGCGTGCGGCGGGATGCCGTCGAGCGTGGCGATGCGCAGCAGCACGTCGGCGCGCGCGCGGTCGGGCAGGCACTTGAGCACCTCGGCCGCCTGGTCGGGGTCCAGGTGCGCCATCACGATCGCGATGATCTGCGGATGCTCGTTGCGGACGAGGTCGGCGATCGCGCGCGGCTCCATCCACTTGAGCGAATCCAGGCCGGAGGTATTGCGGCCGAGCAGGATGCGGTCGATCAGGCTGCTGGCGCGCTCCTCGCCGAGCGCCTGCACCAGCACCGCGCGCACGTAGTCGTCGGCGCCGGCGCCCAGGCTCGGCTGGGCGAGGACGTCGACGAAGTCGTCGAACACGCGCGCGACCGACTCGCGCGAGATGCTGCCGACCGAGGTCATCGCCAGGCCGAGCTTCTGCACTTCCTTGGCGCTCATGTGCTTGAGCACCTCCGCGGCCTGCTGCTCGCCCAGCGAGAGCAGGACCACGGCCGCGCGCTGTACGCCGGTGAGTAGCGCTTCGGGCATGTCAGCCGTCCTCCCCGACCCAGTCGCGGACCACCGCGGCGACGCGCTTGGCGTCGGTGTTCACCGCGTTGCGCGCGACCTGCAGCTTGTCGTCCAGGCTCATCGCCTGCGAGGGCGCGGGGCGGTTGCCGGAGGCGCCGATCGCGACCGGCACCTCGTCGTCGTCGATCACTTCGGCACGCACCACCGCCGCCGCGGCGCGCGGCTGGAGCAGCTGGCGGAACGCCGGGCGCAGCACGAACCACACCACCAGCAGCACCGCGAGGCCGCCGAGCAGGGTGCGCAGCAGGTCGCGCGCATGCGGGTTCTGCCAGACCGGCGGGGCGTCGTCGGACACCTCGCCCAGATCGCGCGCGAACGGCTGGTTGACCACCGAGACCACGTCGCCGCGCTGCGCGTCGAAGCCGACCGCCTGCTGCACGAGCGTCTGGATGCGCTGGATCTCCGCCGCGGTGAGCGCGCGCGTCCTGGCCTTGCCGTCCTTGCCGGTGCCGGCGGGGACGTTGTCCACCAGCACGGCGGCGGTGATCCGGCGGATGCGGCCGGGCGCCG
>JBQCFN010000197.1:0-7963 GCA_051959035.1 Lysobacteraceae bacterium
CCCGCGAGCGAGGACGAGGCGCTGGAGACCGCGGCGATCGCCTCGATCAGCGGCCGCGGCCTCGACCCGGCGCGCTGGCGCGCCCGTCCGTACCGCGCGCCGCACCACACGGCCAGCGCGGTGGCGCTGGTCGGCGGCGGAGCCGAGCCGCGCCCGGGCGAGATCTCGCTCGCCCACCACGGCGTGCTGTTCCTCGACGAACTGCCGGAATGGTCGCGGCAGGCGCTGGAGGTGCTGCGCGAGCCGCTCGAGTCGGGGGTGGTGACCATCTCGCGCGCGGCCCGGCAGAGCGAGTTCCCGGCGCGCTTCCAGCTGGTCGCGGCGATGAACCCCTGTCCCTGCGGCTGGGCCGGCGATCCCTCCGGCCGCTGCCGCTGCAGCGCGGACATGATCCAGCGCTACCGCTCGCGCATCTCCGGGCCGCTGATGGACCGCATCGACCTGCACGTCGACGTGCCGCGGCTGCCGCCGGCCGAGCTGCGCCCCGACGCGCCCGCCGGCGAGGACAGCGCGACGGTGCGCGCGCGCGTGGTCGCCGCGCGCGCGCTGCAGCAGGCGCGCGCCGGCTGCGCCAACGCCCGGCTCGGCCAGGCCGACACCCTCGCCCATTGCCGGCTCGCGCCCGCCGACCAGGCGCTGCTCGAACGGGCGATCGACAGCCTGCAGCTGTCGGCGCGCTCGCTGCACCGCATCCTGCGCGTCGCCCGCACCATCGCCGACCTCGCCGGCAGCGAAGCGATCGCCACCGCGCACCTGGCCGAAGCGCTGGGCTACCGGCGGATGGACCGGCGCGCGCCGCTGGCGGCGTAGGGGGGGCGATCCGCCGTGGCGGCTCCCGCCGCAACACGCGCTTGCTAGCATCCGGGGAACGACCTCCGGAGGCCCGCCTGGACAGCCTGCACGCCATCGACCAGACCCTGCTCGGCGGGGCATTGCTCATCCTCGCCGGCATCGCCTCGTCGCTGCTCGCGCGGCGCTTCGGCGCGCCGCTGCTGCTGGTGTTCCTGCTGCTCGGCCTGCTGCTCGGCGAGGACGGACCGGGCGGCATCCGCTACGACGACACCCGCTTCACGTTCCTGGTCGGCTCGCTCGCGCTGTCGGTGATCCTGTTCGACGGCGGCCTGCGCACGCGCGCGTCCTACGTGCGCGGCGCGGTCGCGCCCTCGCTGCTGCTGGCCAGCATCGGCGTCGCGCTGACCGCCGGACTCACCGCGCTGGCCGCCTCCAAGCTGCTCGACCTGCCGCCGCTGGAAGCGCTGCTGCTCGGCACCATCGTCTCCTCGACCGACGCGGCCGCGGTGTTCTTCCTGCTGCGTGCCGGCGGCCTGCACCTGGAACGCCGCAGCGGCGCGACGCTGGAGCTCGAATCCGGCAGCAACGACCCCGCCGCGATCTTCCTCGCGCTCGGCCTGACCGCGTGGATCGCGGGCCAGCAGGAGCACAGCCTCGCCGGGCTGGCGCTGAACCTGGTCTGGGTGGTGGTGGTTGGCCTCGGGCTCGGCTACCTCGGCGGCCGCGCGATCGTCGCGGCGCTCAACCGGCTCAGCCTGCCGGCGGGCCTGCATCCGTGGCTCGCGCTGTCCGGCGCGGTGGCGCTGTTCGCGCTGACCAACCGGCTCGGCGGCAGCGGCTACCTCGCGGTGTACCTGGCCGGGATCGTGGTCGCCAACCGGCCGATGCGCGCGCGCGGCGACGTGCTCGCGGTGCAGGACGCCGCGACCTGGTTCGCCCAGCTGGTGATGTTCCTGCTGCTCGGCCTGCTGGCCACGCCGAGCGCGCTGCTCAAGGTGTGGTGGCCGGCCTTCGGGATCGCGGTGTTCCTCATGCTGGTGGCGCGGCCGGTGGCGGTGTTCGCCTGCCTGTGGCCGTTCGGCTACCGCCTGCAGGAGCTCGGCTTCATCAGCTGGGTGGGCCTGCGCGGCGCGGTCGGCATCTTCCTGGCGTCGATCCCGCTGCTGGCCGGATTGCCGAACGCGGGGCTCTACTTCAACGTCGCCTTCGTGGTCGTGCTGGTGTCGCTGCTGGTGCAGGGCTGGACGCTGCGGCGCGCGGCGCACGCGTTCGGGGTGGCGGGGCCGCGCGCCGACCCCAACACCCGCCGCATCCAGCTCGACCTGCCCGGCCAGCTCGAGTACGAACTGGTCGGCTACCGCGTCGCCCCCGGCAGCGCGGTGCTGCGCGGCGCGGTGCTCCCCGGCCGGGTGCGCCTGGCGATGCTGGTGCGCGAGGGCCGCATCCTGCTGCCGGACGCGGACGAGGCGCGCGCGCTCGCGGCCAACGACTATGCCTATTTCCTCGTGCCCAGCAACGTCGCCGCGCGGCTGGACTGGCTGTTCGCCGAAGGCTCGGACGCGCGGGAGGCCGAGCAGGACACCTTCGGCATGTTCACCCTGCCCGGCGACGTGCCGCTGGGCGACCTGGCCGCGTTCTACGGGCTGGCGATCCCGCCGCGCTTCGCCGCGCGCACCGCGGCGCAGCTGTTCGACGAGCGCTTCGACGAGCAGGCCCAGGTCGGCGACCGGCTGGCGCTGGGCAAGGCGATCCTGGTCGTGCGCAGCCTCAAGGAAGACCGCGTGGCGCAGGTCGGGCTGAAGTTCGCCGGGGTCGGCGAGCGGCTGCTGGGCGGGCGCTAGCAGCGCGGGCAGCCGCGCGAAGGTCCTCGCCGCACCCGTGGCGCGACGGCCTCCGTCGCGGCGAGGGTGGCGGCCTGGCGAGGCCCGCCGTCGTCGGCAGCAGGCGAGCGGGCCGGGCCCCTGCCGACGCGCGGAGCACCCGTCGGGGATGTCTTCGCATCGCGCGGTTGCGGATCCGGAGCCAGGTCCACGCCGGCTGCGCCGGCGCGCAGCGCGCCGGTGGAACGCAAGGGCGGATCGCCGCCCGCGACGCAGCGCCGGCGCTGGCTGCCGCGGCCTCAGCCGCCCGGCGTGGCCGGTGCCGGTGCCGCTGCCGGCGCGCTGGCGGCCGCGTCCGGCTGGCGCAGCGCGCGGTAGCGCACCACCGCGTCGCGCAGGTCGTCGTCCAGCCCGGTGCGGTCGAGCTGCTGCTGGGCGAGGATGCGCAGCTGCTTCTGCAGTTCGGCGTGCTGCGTGCGGATGTTGTCCAGCAGCATCGGCGGCACCGGCTTGCTGGCCAGCTCGAGGTCGCCCGCTTCCTCCAGCAGGCTGGTCAGGGTGCGGCGCAGGTTGTCCTCGCCGAGCCTGGACGCCTTGAGCGCGTCATCGAGCAGGGCGATGCGCTCGCCATAGGCGCGGCGCAGGTCCGCCTCGCTGGCGTAGGACTCGACCATCGCGAGGTCGCGACGCTTGCGCGCGGCCTCGGCGTCGGCGGCGGCCTGGGCCTGCTCGGCGGCGACGTCGGCGGCGGCGCGTTCCTCGGCGGTCAGCGCGCGCCCCACCTCGCCGGTCTGGCGGCCGTTGGCGGCGTTGAATTCCACCCGCGCGTTGCCGGTGGCGCTGGCGGGCAGGGCGTCGCCGCAGACCTTGTGGCCGTTTTCGTTCCAGCAGTAGAGCTTCTTGCCGTTGCCGGGCGCCGCCTGGGCGTGCACGGCGGTGGCGGAGGCCAGCAGCAGGCCGGCGGTGAGGGCGCGGGCGCCCAAAGCGTGGATGCGGGTCATGGCGGCAGCCCCTTTCTGCACGAAGACCGTTGTGGGCGCGCTAGGCCGGTTCGCAGCCGTAGCGGGCGCGGTAGGCGAGCAGGCGCTCGCGCTCGGCGACAAGTTCCGCGCTTTCGCCGGCGAACGCAAGCAGGTCGGCCAGCCCCGCGACCGCGATCACCGGGATGCCGTGCTGCGCGGCCACCGCCTGCGCGGCGGACTGGCGCACCGGCGCGTCGGCATCGACCACTTCCTGGCGGTCGAGCGCGATCACGATCGCCGCCGGCGTGCCGCCCGCGTCGGCGATCAGCCCGAGCGCCTCGCGGATCGCGGTGCCCGCGGTGATGACGTCGTCGACGACCAGCACGCGCCGGCCGGCCAGCGGCGCGCCGATCAGGGTGCCGCCCTCGCCGTGCGCCTTGGCCTCCTTGCGGTTGAACGCGAGCGGCAGGTCGCGGCCACGCCGCGCGTAGGCGCAGGCCAGCGCGGTGGCGAGCGGGATGCCCTTGTAGGCGGGGCCGAACAGCAGGTCGAAGCGGGCGCCGTGGGCGTCGAGCGCGTCGGCGTAGCAGTCGGCCAGCCCGGCCAGCGCGGCGCCCGAATCGAAGCGCCCGGCATTGAAGAAGTACGGGCTCTGGCGCCCTGACTTCAGGGTGAACTCGCCGAAGCGCAGCGCGTCGGCGCGCAGGGCGAGGGTGAGGAAACGGCGGCGGTAGTCGTCCATGCCGCGCATTCTCCCACGCCGCCGAGCGCGCGCAGGAGCAACCGCTGTGGCCCGCCGCGCCCGCCGGGCAGCAGCTGGCCGCTGTCGACGAAGCCGGCGCGCCGGTACAGCGCGAGCGCGGGCAGGTTGGCGCAGCCCACCGCGAGCACCAGCAGGCGCCGGCGCGGGTGGCGCGCGCGCAGGTCCGCGAGCAGCGCCCGCAGCGCGCGCGTGCCCAGGCCACGGCCCTGCCAGCGGGCGTCGACCAGGAACGGCCGCAGCGCGACGCCCAGTTCGCCGAAGTCGCGCCCGCCGACCAGGCGCGCGGCGAAGTCGAGCCGGTAGAAGCCGACCACCGTGTCGCCCGCGAGCACCGCCATCGCCTCGCTGCAGGGATCCTGCGCCGCCTGCGCGAGGTGCACCGCGACCTCGCCGACCTGCGCGCGCTGCGCCGCGCCGACCCCCAGCGCGGCGACGGCGGCGTGCAGTGCCGGCGTGACCGGGCACACCCGCACCGCGGCCTCCGCGATGTCGTCCAAAGCCATTGCTATGATCCTCCGCGGATCTTCGCCGGAGCGCGCATGCGCATCGTCAGCTTCAACGCGAACGGCCTGCGCTCGGCGGCCAGCAAGGGCTTCTTCGACTGGTTCGCCGGGCAGGACGCCGACGTGCTGTGCGTGCAGGAGACCAAGGCGCAGGAACACCAGCTCAGCGGCGCCGCGTTCCTGCCGGCGGGCTACAAGGCCTGGTTCCGCGACGCGACCACCAAGAAGGGCTACAGCGGGGTCGCCATCTACGCGCGGCGCGAACCCGACGCGCTGCTGACCTCGCTCGACTGGGCCCCGTTCGACGACGAGGGCCGCTACCTGGAGGCGCGCTTCGGCAACCTCAGCGTGGTGTCGATGTACATCCCGTCCGGTTCGTCCGGCGAGCTGCGCCAGGGCTTCAAGTTCGAGGTGATGGACTGGCTGCGGCCGATCCTCGAGCGCTGGCGCACCAGCGGCCGCGACTACGTGCTGTGCGGCGACTGGAACATCGTCCGCAGCGAGCTCGACATCCGCAACTGGAAGTCCAACCAGAAGAATTCCGGCTGCCTGCCGGCCGAACGCGACTGGCTCAACGGCCTGTGCGCGGCGCCGGACGGCTGGGTCGACACCTACCGCGCGCTGCATCCGGCCGGGCAGGATTACACCTGGTGGAGCAACCGCGGCGCCGCGCGCGCCAAGAACGTCGGCTGGCGGATCGACTACCAGCTCGCCACGCCGTCGCTGCGCGACACGCTGCGCGCCTGTTCGATCTCGCCGGCGCCGCGCTTCTCCGACCACGCGCCCTACAGCGTGGACTACGCGCTGTGAGCGCGGCCGCGGGCGAGGCCGGACCGGCGCGCAAGCCGTCGGTGTGGCGGGCGTTCACCCAGCCGGCCGCGTGGACGCTGTTCTTCTTCGGCTTCGCCTCGGGGCTGCCGTTCCTGCTGGTCGCCGGCACGCTGGCGTACTGGCTGAAGGACCATGGCATCGAGCTCAAGGACATCACCCTGATCGCCAGCGCGGGCATGACCTATGCGCTGAAGTTCCTGTGGGCGCCATTGCTCGACCATGCGCGCGCGCCGCTGCTGGCGCGGCTGGGGCAGCGCCGCGGCTGGCTGCTGCTGGCGCAGGTCGGGGTCACGCTCGGCCTGCTGGCGATGTCGGTGGCCACGCCCGCGCAGCTCGGCCTGTTCGTCGGCTGCACCCTGCTGGTCGCCTTCGCCGGCGCCACCCAGGACATCGCGGTGGACGCCTACCGCATCGAGATCGCGCCGCCGTCGGCGCAGGGCGCGCTGGTGGCGACGTACTCGCTCGGCTACCGCATCGCGCTGATCGTCACCGGCGCCTTCGCCCTGTTCATGGCCGACCACATGGCCTGGCTGGCGGTCTATCGGGTGATGGCGCTGCTGATGCTGGTGCCGATCGCCGCGACCCTGCTCGCGCGCGAGCCCGAGGTGCTGCGCAGGCGCCCGGCGCAATGGAACGCGGCGATGCGCGAGGCGGTGGTCGATCCGTTCGCCGACTTCTTCCGCCGCTACGGCTGGCGGACCGCGGCGCTGACGCTGCTGTTCATCCTGCTGTTCAAGGTGCCAGAGCAGGCGCTGGTCGGCGGGATCATGAGCCCGTTCTACGTCGACATGGGCTTTTCCAAGACCGAGATCGGCGCGATCACCAAGCTCTACGGCATCTGGATGGGCATCCTCGGCGTGTTCCTCGCCGGCCTGGCGATCGCGCGCTGGGGCGTGCGCCGGCCGCTGCTCGCCTCGATCGTGGTGTGCGCCGGCTGCAACCTGCTGTACGTGTGGCTGATCGCGCACAAGGGCGAGCTCGCCGCGCTGACCCTGGTGATCTCCGCGGAGAACCTCAGCCTCGGCTTCCTCGGCACCGCCGCGGTCGCGTTCCTGTCCTCGCTGGTCAACCGCCAGCACACCGCGACCCAGTACGCCCTGCTCAGCTCGATGGTCAACCTGCCGGGCAAGGTGCTCGGGGTGTTCGCCGGGGCGATCGTGGAGGCGACCAGCTACGCCAGCTACTTCGTCATCGCCACCCTGGCGGTGCTGCCGGCCACCGCGCTGCTGCTGTACCTGTGGCCGCGCTTCCGCGACGCCGACGCGGGCGCGGACGCGGGCTGATCCCGCTTCCGCCTTGACCCGCGCCCGTGCATGATCGGGCGCGCTGGCCGCCCGCTCCCCGGCGCTGCGTCCAGCCTGGCGAGGAGGCGCGATGACCGACATCGTCCTGCGCGACATCGACCCGGTGCTGGCCGACCGCATCCGCCGGATCGCCGACGCCCACGGCTGGAGCCTGGCCGACGCCCTGATGCGCCTGCTCGAGCAAGGCCTGCACGCCTGCGAGGGCGACGGCAGGATCCGGCTGGACCCGAACGAGCGCGACATCCTCGGGGCCGCCATCCAGGCGCTGGAAGGCGTGCCGGACGATCCGGGCTTCGCCCTGATCGGGCGCGCGGGGACGCCCGCCGCCGGCGGCAAGGAGGAGCCGGACCAGAGCATCCGGCCGGAGTTCTCGCTGGAGTAGCGGGGCGCGCCGCGCCGCCGCGCCGCTCAGGCGGGGTGGATCGCGCCGAGCACGCGCGGCCCGCGCGCGCCGGTCACCGCGGGCAGGTTGCCCGGCCGGCCCTGCAGCGTCTGCCGTGCCAGCCAGGCGAAGCCCATGGCTTCGACGAAGTCCGGATCGATGCCGTGCACGGCGGTCGATTCCACCACCACGCCCGGCAACCGCGCGGCGAGCCGCGCCAGCAGCAAGGGGTTGTGCACGCCGCCACCACAGGCCAGCACGCGCCGGGTGTCCGGCTGCTGCGCGCGCAGCGCGTCGGCGACGGTGGCGGCGGTGAGTTCGAGCAGGGTGGCCTGCACGTCGGCGGGCGCCAGCGCCGGGTCCAGGTGCGGCTGCAGCCAGTCGAGGTGGAACTGCTCGCGGCCGGTGCTCTTGGGCGGCGGCAGGGCGAACCAGGGCTCGGCGCGCAGGCGCGCGAGCAGGGCCGCGTCGGCGTGGCCGCTGGCCGCGAACGCGCCGCCGGCGTCGAAGCGGGCGCCGGTATGGCGCTCGCACCAGGCATCCAGCAGCGCGTTGGCCGGGCCGGTGTCGAAGCCGCGCACCGGGCCGGCGGGCGGCAGCAGGGTC
>JBQCFN010000198.1:0-5556 GCA_051959035.1 Lysobacteraceae bacterium
AGGTCTTCGCTCGGGACTTGCGTCCTTGACGCGCGTCAGGCGGCCGCCGACGGTCGCTCTGGCATAATTCGCGCTCCGTTTTTCGCGCCACGCGCCGCTTCCGGCGCCGGTGCCCACGTCGGCAGTCCCCAAATGACCCAAACGATCACCGTCATCCGCGGCGATGGCATCGGCCCGGAAATCATGGACGCGACCCTGCAGGTGCTCGACGCCCTGCAGGTCGGCCTCAGCTACGAATTCGCCGACGCCGGCCTGGCCGCGCTGGAAAAGCACGGCGAGCTGCTGCCCGCGGCCACCCTCGAGTCGATCCGCCGCAACCGCGTGGCGTTGAAGAGCCCGCTGACCACGCCGGTCGGCGAGGGCTTCTCCTCGGTCAACGTCGAGCTGCGCAAGCGCTTCGACCTGTACGCGAACGTGCGCCCGGCGCAGTCGTTCCCGAACACCCGCTCGCGCTTCGCCAGCGGCGTCGACCTGATCACCGTGCGCGAGAACACCGAGGGCGCGTACAGCGCCGAAGGCCAGGAAGTCTCCGCCGACGGCGAGACCGCGACCTCGATCACCAAGACGACCCGCCGCGGCTCCGAGCGCATCGTCCGCTACGCCTTCGAGCTGGCCCGCCGCACCGGCCGCAGGAAGGTGACGGTGGTGCACAAGGCCAACATCCTGAAGTCGACCTCGGGCCTGTTCCTGAAGACCGCGCGCGCAGTGGCGCAGGAGTACGCCGACATCCAGTGCAACGAGCTGATCGTCGACAACTGCTGCATGCAGCTGGTGATGAAGCCGGAGCAGTTCGACGTGATCGTGACCACCAACCTGTTCGGCGACATCATCTCCGACCTGTGCGCCGGCCTGGTCGGCGGCCTCGGCCTGGCGCCGGGCGCCAACATCGGCACCGACGCGGCGATCTTCGAGGCGGTGCACGGCTCGGCGCCCGACATCGCCGGCAAGGGCATCGCCAATCCGTGCGCGCTGCTGCTGGGCGCGGGCCAGATGCTCGACCACCTCGGCCTGTGCGAACAGGCCACGCGCCTGCGCCATGCGATCGTCGCGACGCTGGAGGCGAAGGATTCGCTCACCCCCGACCTCGGCGGCGAGGGCACGACGACTTCGTTCGCGCAGGCGATCGCCCGGCGGCTCTGAGGCGGAACCCGGCCGCGCAGCGGGCGCCGGCGGTGCACGCAGCGCGCGTGCGGGCCGCCGGCACCGCGGGTCCCCGCGGACGCCGCCGGCCGTGCGCGTTGACAGCACCGGAGCCCGGCTCCGACAATACGCGCCCTTCGTTGCGGCCCGTGCCGCCGCGGAGACCCGATCGACCGGTTCCAAGTTCGGGGTATAGCGCAGTCTGGTAGCGCGCCTGCTTTGGGAGCAGGATGTCGGGGGTTCGAATCCCTCTACCCCGACCATTCCGGCCTCGCCGGCGCACTGCGGCGGGAACGATGCGAGAATCCTCGCCTCGCGCCCGTAGCTCAACCGGATAGAGCACCGGCCTTCTAAGCCGGTGGTTGCAGGTTCGATTCCTGCCGGGCGCGCGATCTTCCGTGGCGTCCGGCGCGTTCCAATGGTGGCTGTAGCTCAGTTGGTTAGAGTACTGGATTGTGATTCCAGTTGTCGGGGGTTCGAGTCCCCTCAGCCACCCCATCCAGCGACAGGCAGGCTTGTGCGGCACCGCGGGTCTGCTACAATTTTCAGCTTCACGGGCCGTTAGCTCAGTTGGTAGAGCAGCTGACTCTTAATCAGTAGGTCCAAGGTTCGAATCCTTGACGGCCCACCAGCACTGGAAGAATGGGGTTGCAGCGATGCAACCCCATTTTTTTTCGCGCCGGCATCAGTCGGCGGCGGCGTCCGGGTCGCCGGCCGGTCGGAGCGCCGGGGCGCCGTCCATCGCCGGCGAGCGCGACGGCGCCGGGCGCGCGGGTCCCGGCAGGCCGAGCCGCAGCCCGGCCGACTGCATGCGCGTGAGCACGTCGTCCAGCGCCAGCGCGGTGTTCGGGTAGTCGTGCATCAGCACCACGTCGCCGGGCCGGGCGGCCCTGCCGATGTCCATGCCCGGGTTGGCGCGCAGGAAGGCGACGAAGGTGCGCGGTTCGGCCTTGAACTTCGTGCGCAGGCTGTCGTAGGAATTCGCGCTCCACAGCAGCGCCTGCAGGCCCGCGTGCCGGATCGCCGCGTCGATGGCGGGCGTGTGCCTGCCGAAGGGCGGACGGAACAGTCGCGGCGTGAACCCGGTGACCTGCCGGATCAGCGTGGAACAGTCGCCGATCTCGTGGGCCAGGGCGCCGGCATCCAGGCGGGTGAGGTCCAGGTGCGAATAGCCGTGGTTGCCCACCAGGTGGCCCTCGGCGACCACTTGCCGGAGGATGGCGCGATGGCGGTCGGCATGCGGGTCGATGCCGGGGTCGAGGCGCGCGCAGGTGACGAACCAGATCGCGTGCGCGCCGTGTTCGTGCAGGATCCGCAGGATGGCGCGGTCGTCGCGCGCGTTTTCGGGGCCGTCGTCGAAGGTCAGGACCACCGGCTTCGACGCCACCCGGCTGCCGGGCACCGCCAGCATGGCGGCCATCAGCCAGAGCGCGGCATGCGCCCTGGCGCGGCGGGTCCAGCGCGGTGGGGAGGATGGGGTGGGGCGGTGCGCGTCGCGGGCGGGGGCGGGGAGGCTGGCCGTCAAGGTCGCGCTGTCGTCCTGGCTGAGGCGCGACTGTAAAGCATCGCGGCCGGCTTCCGCCGGACGCCCGCGCGGCTGCCCTTCGCGCGGGCCGGCCCGTAGAATCGCGCCCGGGCGAAAGTGGCGGAACTGGTAGACGCACTGGATTTAGGTTCCAGCGCCGCAAGGCGTGCGGGTTCGAGTCCCGCCTTTCGCACCACTCCCATGCTGCCGCGGATGCGCGGCCCGGCGTCCCGGGATGGCGCGGTCGATTGTTCCCCCGCAGGACAGCGCATTCGTGGGATCCATTCCGGCAGGACGCAGCGATGCGTGATCGGGTGCCCAGCCGTCCGGGCCGGGGTTGCCTCGGGCAACGCGCGCCGCTCCGGAACGCGCGCCGCTCCGGGATGTCCGGAACCGGCGGGGGACACCGCCGGAAGCCCGTTCCGCGGCTGCTCCGCCGGGGCCGGCGTTGTCTCCCTTGCCGCTCCCGGGCCGACCTGCGCTGGCAGGCGCCGCGCGAATCGGCGAAACTAGCCCGTTCCGCTGCCGGACCGCCGGTGGCCAGACCTTCCGAACCACTCGAACAGCAGGGGCCGCGGGGACGCGGCGCAGGAGCCTCCAGCAATGCAAGTTTCGGTCGAATCCACCGGCAACCTCGAACGCCGCATGACCCTCCGCCTGCCGGCCGAGCAGGTCGAATCCCAGGTCGGCGGCCGCCTGCGCGAGATCTCGCGCACGGTGCGCATCAAGGGCTTCCGCCCGGGCAAGGTGCCGGCCAAGGTGGTCGAGCAGCGCTACGGCGCGCAGGTCCGCGCCGAGGTGCTCGACGGGCTGCTGCGCGAGGGCTTCGATTCGGCCGTGCGCGACAACGCGCTGCGCATCGCCGGCGCGCCGCGGATCGAGCCGGGCAGCGGGGAAGGCGGCGAGCTGTCCTACGTCGCGACCTTCGAGGTGGTGCCGGACTTCGGCGAGATCGACGTGGCCAAGCTGCAGGTCGTGCGTCCCACCGCCGAGGTCGGCGACGCCGACATCGACCGCATGATCGAGAACCTGCGCCTGCAGCGCCGCACCTGGTCGGTCGTGACCCGTCCGGCCCGGGAGGGCGATGCGGTCAATGTCGCCACCTGGTCGCAGGTGGACGGCGAGCGCATCCCGGCCGAGGGCGCCGAGCGCGGCGTCGCGGTGATCGGCTCGGGCGTGATGTACGCCGACATCGAGCGCGCGCTGGTCGGCATGTCGGCGGGCGAGGAAAAGACGGTCGAGGTCGCCTTCCCGGCCGAGTGGCGGGTGCCGGCGCTGGCCGGCAAGACCGCGCAGGTGCACCTGGCGGTCGACCAGGTGGCCGAGCCGGTGATGCCCGAGGTCGACGCGGCCTTCATCCGCGGCTTCGGCGTGAAGTCGGGCGAGCTGGAGCAGTTCCGCGCCGACATCCGCAGCAACCTGGAGCGCGAGCTCAAGGGCGCGCTGATGGGGCGCCTGCGTCGGATCGTCGGCGAGCAGCTGGTCGCCGCCTACGCCCACGTCGAGATGCCGCCGCGGCTGGTCGAGATGGAGGCCCGCCAGATGGCCATGCAGGTGGCCGAGCAGGCCCACCGCCAGGGCCAGCAGGTGGCGCCGCCGGCGCCCGAGCAGTTCCTCGACGCCGCCCGCAAGCGGGTGCTGGTCGGCCGGCTGGTGGGCGAGGTCGCCCGCCGCAACGACCTGCGCCTGGACCCGCGCCGGGTGAACGAGACCCTGCGCCTGATCGCCTCGACCTACGAGGAGCCGCAGCAGGTCATTGACTTGTACCGCAACGATCCCCAGTTGATGGCGGGGCTGCAGAACCAGGTGATGGAGGAGCAGGTGATCGACTGGATCGCCGAGCGCGCCCAGCACACCGAGCAGCCGCTGTCCTTCCAGGAAGCGATCGGCGCCCAGGCCTGATCGCCCCGCCCAACCGAGAACGCCATGAGCCACGAGACGAAAGCCCTCAACCTGGTGCCGATGGTGGTCGAGCAGACCAGCCGCGGCGAGCGCGCGTACGACATCTATTCGCGCCTGCTGAAGGAGCGGGTCATCTTCCTCGTCGGCCCGATCGACGACCACGTGGCGAACGTGATCGTCGCGCAGATGCTATTCCTCGAGGCCGAGAACCCCGAGAAGGACATCAGCCTGTACATCAACTCGCCCGGCGGCGTGGTCACCGCCGGCATGGCGATCTACGACACGATGCAGTTCATCAAGCCGGACGTGTCGACCATCTGCGTCGGCCAGGCCGCGTCGATGGGCGCGCTGCTGCTGGCCGCCGGCACCACCGGCAAGCGCTACGCGCTGCCGAACTCGCGGGTGATGATCCACCAGCCGCTGGGCGGCTTCCAGGGCCAGGCGACCGACATCGACATCCACGCGCGCGAGATCCTGACCCTGCGCCAGCGCCTGAACGAGATCCTGTCCAAGCACACCGGCCAGGCGCTGGAGACCATCGCCCGCGACACCGAGCGCGACAACTTCAAGAGTGCCGAGGCCGCGCGTGAATACGGCCTGGTCGACCAGGTGCTCGAGCGGCGCCCGGAAGAGACCATCCAGCCGGCGTGAAGCCCGGCGGCCCGGGTGCCTGAACCGCCCCGGGCAGGCGGCCACGTCCTTTCTTAATCCGTGCCCGGGGCCCGGTGGCAAACCGGGCCCCGGGTGCTATTCTCGGGCCGCATTCGCGGCTGCTTCAGGTGTGGGGAATGAGCGAAGACCGTCACGGCCGATCCGGCGACAGCAACAAGATCCTGTACTGCTCCTTCTGCGGGAAGAGCCAGCACGAGGTCCGCAAGCTGATCGCGGGTCCCAGCGTGTTCATCTGCGATGAATGCGTCGAGCTGTGCAACGACATCATCCGCGAGGAGCTGGAGGAGAAGTCCACCGGCGCGCGCAGCCACCTGCCC
>JBQCFN010000199.1:0-2711 GCA_051959035.1 Lysobacteraceae bacterium
ATGCGGGCGCCAACCGCTACCGCGGCGACTTCCAGGCCGACCGCGACTGGCTGCGCGACGACAGCGAAGGCTTCAGCGGCTACGACTACAACCGCGGCCTCGATGCGCAATACGGCGCCACCCCGTACGGCCAGGGCGCGCGCGAAGGCCGCCACGGCCAGGAGGGCTACGGCCAGTCCCGCGGCGGCCGCCAGCAGGACTGGCGCGCCCGCGGCAGCGCCGGACAGGGCTACGGCGAGCGCGGCTACCAGTCGAGCGACCGCGACTACCGCGCGCAGGGCTATGGCTATGGCGCGCAGGCGGGCCTGCAGGGAACGCAGGCTGGCGACCTCGGCCGCAGCTACCGCGGCATCGGCCCGCGCAACTACACGCGCTCGGACGAACGCATCCGCGAGGACCTCAACGAACGACTCACCGACGCCCACGACATCGACGCCAGCGGCATTTCGGTCGAGGTGAACAACGGCGTCGCCACCCTCACCGGCAGCGTCAGCGAGCGCTGGATGAAGCACCGCGCCGAAGACATCGCCGACGGCTGCAGCGGCGTGCGCGACGTGCGCAACATGATCCAGGTGCAGTCGCAGGGCGGCTCGGGCCACGGATCGCAGGCATCGACCGGCCAGTCGTCGTTCGGCGGCTCGTCGACCGGCGCGGCCACCTCGCAGGGCAGCGCGACCTCGCAGGGCAGCGCGGCAGGCAGCGGGGCGACCGGCAGCAGCCTCGGGGCCAGCGCCGGCGGCTCGCCATACGGCGCCAGCGGCAGCAGCCAGGGCACAGGCACGTCGGGCACGTCCCAGTCGGGCATGTCCCAGTCGGGCACGTCGCAATCGGGCACGTCGCACTATGGCGGCGGCACCTCCTCGGGCGCGTCGCAGTCGGGCAGCAGCGGCAGCGCGCGCGGGCCGAACGTGTGATCCGCGATGCACGGACGGACGGCGCCGCACGCGCCGTCCACCCTTCCCGGATGCACGCAGGAGGCCCCATGGCCCGTCCCCACCCGCACCGCCTCGCGCTGCTGCTCGGCCTGCTGCTCGCCGCGCCGCTCGCCGCCTGCCACCACGACAACGGCGGCACCGACGATGGCACGGGAAACACCCGGGCCGCCCGCGACACGGCCGGCGCCACCGCGCCCAACGGCAGCATCGACGCGCCCGCCGCCGGCGACACCGCCACCACCAGCGACAACAGCGCCCTGTCCGACACCAGCGGCACCGCAGCGGGCACGGCGATGGACAACACCGCCGCCGGTTCCACGGCGGGCGACATGAGCACCTCCGGCAGCGCGACCCCGGCCACCAGGACGGACGCGCAGCCACCGACCCACCCCGAGGACGAGGCCGGCAACCCGCCACCGCCCTGACCGCAACCACCAGGAGATTTCGATGAACAGCACGCTTCGCCGCAAACGCTTCGCGCCGCTGGCGCTCGCCACCCTCGCCGGCCTCAGCCTGCTCGCCGGATGCAACCACGACAACGGCAACGCCGACACCGGCAACGACATGGCGGCGGCCACGCCGGCCGCGCCCAACGCCACCACGCCCGCGGACACGACCGCGACCACCCCCGCCGACACCACCGCGATGGCCGATGCCAACGGCATGCCGCCGGGCACCACCGCCGACAACGCCAGCACCATGGCCGGTGCCACGCCCGGCACGGCGGCGCCCGCGACGAGCGCCGACGCGAGCGCGATGGCGGGCGACACCGCCGCCGGACCGGTCACCGACACCGCCTTCTACCAGGAGGCGCTGAGCGGAGGCGAAAAGGAAATCGAAGCGTCGAAGCTGGCCGAGAAGAGCAGCGACCCGCAGGTGAAGTCGCTGGCGAAGATGATCATCGCCGACCACACCGCGCTCGGCGCCAAGGTCAAGGCCGCCGCCGGCGCCAACCCGCCCACGCCCGCGACACCCGACCTGTCGGCGCTCACCGGCAAGACCGGCAAGGACCTCGACAAGGCCTACGTCGACATGATGGTCGACGACCACCAGAAGGACATCCCGAAGTTCGAGAACGCCTCCACCAACGCCAGCACCGACCAGGCGAAGAAGCTCGCGGGCAACGCGCTGCCGACCCTGCGCAAGCACCTGGAGGCCGCGCAGAAGCTGCAGTCCACGCTGCAGTAGCCCCCACGCATTCCCCGTCGTGCAACGACTTTCCGCCGGCCCCGCGCCGGCGGTTTTTTTTGCGGCTAGCGAGGCGCCGCCGGCGCGGCGAACACGGTGATCTCCTCGCGGTCGTGGTACAGCTGGCGCGCGCGCAGCCACAACGGCATGCCGGCCTCGTCGGCGAAGCGCTGCAGGCACAGCTGGGTCTCCAGCCAGCGCTTCTTCATCGGCAGCTTGAGGTTGAAGATCGCCTGCCGGCACCAGCCCTCGCGCAGCCAGGTGGCCAGGCGCGAGGCGACCCGGCGCGGCTGCTCGACCATGTCGCAGACCATCCAGTCGAGCGGACGCGGCGGCTGCCAGAGGAATCCGTCGGCGCGCAGGTGCTCGACCCGGCCCGTGGCGAGCACGTGCTCGCGCAGGGGGCCGTTGTCGACCGCGGTGACCTGCAGGCCAATTCGCGCCAGCACCCAGGTCCAGCCGCCGGGCGCGGCGCCGAGGTCGGCGGCGCGCATGCCCGGCCGCAGCAGGCGCGCGCGCTCGTCGGCGTCCAGCAGCGTCAGCAGCGCTTCCTCGAGCTTGAGCGCGGACCGCGACGGCGCGTCGGCC
>JBQCFN010000200.1:0-5385 GCA_051959035.1 Lysobacteraceae bacterium
TCGCCGGTCCAGCGCTGCGCCAGCGCGACCGGGGCCAGTTCGCCGCGCGCCACGCCCGCGAGGTCGGCGGCGACCTCGCGCCGCAGGGCCATGCCGCCGTCGCGCAACCAGGCGTCGGCCAGGCCCGGATGCCCGCGCGCGGCGTCGAGCGCCTCGGCGGCGACGCCGCCCGCGTGCCCGCGCGCCTGCAACCAGGCCAGCGCCTCGGCGCGCGGCGGCAGGCGGAACTCGAGGCGCTGGCAGCGGCTGCGGATGGTGGCGGGAAGGCGCTGCGGATGCGCGGCGACCAGCCACAGGTAGCGGCCCGGCACCGGTTCCTCGAGGGTCTTCAACAACGCGTTGGCGGCGGCGTGGTTGATCGCGTCGGCCGGATCGACGATCGCGACCTGGGCACCGCCGGCCTGCGGGGTCAGCGCCAGTCGTTCGGACAGCGCGCGGATCTGTTCGATCACGATTTCGGAGCGCGGCTTCTTCGTCCTGTCGTTGAAGGCATAGCCGACGAAGCTGACGTCCGGGTGGCCCGAATGGCCCCACGGATGCGCCAGTGCACCGTCCGGCCGCACCTCGACCGGATCGGCCTGCGCGCGCGACAGGAACAGCGTGCAGTCGCGGCACGTCCCGCACGGCGCGTTGCCGACCGGCGCGCGGCAGAGCACGCGCTGCGCCAGGCGCTCGGCGACCTGGCGCTTGCCCAGCCGCTCCGGCCCGCACAGCAGCAGGCCATGGCCGAGGCGACCGGCCGCGAGCGCGGCGACCGCCTGGTCGTACACACGCTGCTGCCAGGGCGCGAACGCGGAGCCGACGCCGTTCATCGCTGCGCCTCCCGCCATGCCCGCAGCGCGGCGACAGCCTGGGCGGCGACGACCTCGGCCGGCTGCGTCGCGTCCAGCACGCGGATGCGTCCGGGCTCCGCCGCGGCGCGCGCCCGGTAGCCCGCGCGCACGCGCTCGAAGAACGCATCCTGCTCGCGTTCGATGCGGTCGGGTCCGGCGAGCAGGTCGCGGCCCCGGGTGCGGGCGCGGCCCTCGTCCACGCCGAGGTCGAGCAGCAGGGTCAGGCCCGGGCGCATGCCGACCACGCGGCGCTCGAGCTCGGCGATGAACGCCGGCTCCAGCCCGCGCCCACCGCCCTGGTAGGCGTAGCTCGAATCGGTGAAGCGGTCGCTCACCACCCACGCGCCGCGCGCGAGCGCCGGCGCGATCACCTCGCGCACGTGCTGCGCGCGCGCGGCGAACATCAGCAGCAGTTCGGTTTCGGCCGCGGGCGGCGCCTGCTTCGGATCGAGCAGCAGGCCGCGGATGCGCTCGCCCAGCGGGGTGCCGCCGGGCTCGCGGGTGCACACCACCTCGTCGCCCGCGCGCTGCAGGGCGTCGCGCAGCGCGCCGATCACCGTGGTCTTGCCGGCGCCCTCGCCGCCTTCCAGCGTCACCAGCCGCGGCTGCACCGCGAGCCCGTCCACCGCCGGCCCGCTCATTGCGCGCGCCGCTGCTGGCGGTAGCGCTGCAGGTAGGCCTGCACCGCCGCCTGGTGCTCGGCCAGCGAGCGGGTGAACACGTGCCGCCCGCTGCCGTCGCCGACCGCGACGAAATACAGCGCGTCGCCCGGCGCCGGATGCGTCGCCGCCTGCAGCGACGCCTTGCCGGGCCTCGCGATCGGGGTCGGCGGCAGGCCGGCCCGTGTGTAGGTGTTGTAGGGCGTGTCGGCGAGCAGGTCGGCCTTGCGGATATTGCCGGCGTAGCGCGTGCCCATGCCGTAGATCACCGTCGGATCGGTCTGCAGGCGCATGCCCAGCCGCAGGCGGCGCAGGAACACCCCGGCGATCTGCGGGCGCTCGTCGGCGACGCCGGTTTCCTTCTCCACCAGCGAGGCGAGGATCAGCGCCTCGTACTTCGAGCGCAGCGGCAGGTCGTCCGCGCGGGTTTCCCACGCCGCGTCCAGCGCCTTGTCCATCGCCGCGTGCGCGCGCCGCAGCACGTCGAGGTCGCTGTCGCCGCGCACGTAGGCGTAGGTTTCGGGCAGGAAGCGGCCCTCCGGATGCTCGCCGCCATGGCCGAGCGCGCGCATCAGCGCGGCGTCGTCGAGGTCGCCGGCCTGGTGGCGCAGCGGCTGCGCCTTCGCCAGCGCCGCGCGCAGTTCGCGCAGGGTCCAGCCTTCCACGATGGTGAACCGGTGGCTGATGACCTTGCCGTCGCGCATGCGCTGCAGCAGCGCGCGCGGCGTGGTGCCGGGCTCGAGCGCGTATTCGCCGACCTGGATGCGGCCGGCGGCGCCGAGCTCGCGCGCGAGCAGCTGCCATTGCGCGGTGTTGCCGGTATCGACGCCGGCGGCGCGCAGCCTGGCGACCACGCGCGCCAGCGAGTCGCCGGGCGCGACGGTGACGCTTTCCCCGTGCGACAGGCCGGGCAGCGGCGCGTCGGCGAAACCGGCATACCGCTGCCAGGCGAGGTAGCCGCCGATCGCCAGCACGACCACGACGAGGAACGCGAAGGCGCGCAGGCCACGGCGTTGCTTGCGCTTCGAGGTCACGGCGTCTCCATCGCGAAGGCGGGGTGCAGGCGGGACAGCGCGCGGCGCGCCGCGTCCACCGCCGGGTGCGGAGCGAACGCGCGTGCGCCGGCACGGGCGACGGCGAGGATACCGCGCACCGCGTTGCACAGGAAAAGGGCGTCGGCGGTTTCGACCTCGCGCACCGACAGCCGCGCCTCGCGCGCGCGCAACGCGGGCAGCAGGTGCGCGCGGCAGATGCCGCCGACGCCGCAGCGATCCACCGGCGGCGTGCGCCATGCGTCGCCATGCAGGACGAACAGGTTGGCCGACGTCGCCGACACCACCTCGCCATCCACGTCGCGCAGAAGTCCCTCATCCGCGCCCGCCGCCTCGCATTCCCGGCGGGCGAGCACCTGCTCGAGCCGGTTGCAGTGCTTGAGCCCCGCGAGCGCGGGCTGCGCGGCGAGGCGCGTGTCGCACCAGTGCAGCCGCAATCCGGCTTGCGCGGGCGCCGGCAGCGGGTGCGCCGAGAGGATCCAGGTCGGCAAGGCCCGCGCCGGCGGTGCGTAGCCGCGGCCGCCGCTGCCGCGGGTGAGCTGCAGCCTGAGGACGCCGCTGCCGGCCATTTCCTCGAGCAGCGATAGCGCCTCCGCGCGCGCCTGCGCGGGATCGGGCAGCGCCAGGCCGAGCCGCTGCGCGCCCGCCGCGAGCCGGGCCCAGTGCGCCTCCCACCACGGCACGCCGCCGCGGTACGCGCGCATCGTCTCGAACAGGCCGTCGCCGTAGGCGAGGCCGCGGTCGTCGGCCGGCACCGCGTCGACCCGGCGATCGCCGACGAACACCCGCGCGCTCATCCGTCGACTCCCAGCGCGCGCAGCATCCCGCGCGCCTTGGCCCGCGTTTCGTCCAGCTCGCGTTGCGGATCGGAGTCGGCCACGATGCCGGCGCCGGTGCGGAAGCGCAGCGTGTCGCCTTCGAGTTCCGCGCTGCGAATCAGGATGTTGAGGTCGAGGTCGCCGTCGCGGCCGAGCCAGCCGAAGGCGCCGGTGTAGGCGCCGCGTCCCTCGCCTTCCAGTTCGGCGATCACCTGCATGCAGCGCACCTTCGGGCAGCCGGTGATGGTGCCGCCCGGGAAGGTCGCGCGGATCACCGCGCCCGGCGTCGCGTCGGCGCGCAGGCGGCCGCGCACGTTGCTGACGATGTGGTGGACGTGCGCGTAGCTCTCGACCGTCATCAGCTCGTCCACCTCGACGCTGCCGGGCGCGCACACGCGGCCGAGGTCGTTGCGCTCGAGGTCGATCAGCATGACGTGCTCGGCGCGTTCCTTCGGGTTGCCGACCAGGTCGCGGATCCGCGCCGCATCGTCGTCGCCGGCGACATGCCCTGCAGGAGCCCGCGGCCGGGTGCCGGCGATCGGCCGGGTCTCGACCAGCTCGCCGCGCACCGACACCAGCCGCTCGGGCGAAGCGCTGACCACCGCCCAGCCGTCGCCGGCGAACAGGCCCGCGAACGGCGCCGGATTGTGCGCGCGCAGGCGCCGGAACAATGCCGCCGCGTCGACCGGCGCGTCGAAGCGCGCGCGCCAGCCGCGCGAGAGGTTGGCCTGGAACAGGTCGCCGGCGGCGAGGTAGTCGAGCACGCGGCGCACGCCGTCGGTGAAGCGCGCGGGCGGGTCTTCCTGCACCGATGCCGGTGGCGTCCAGGCCGGCAAGGGCGGCAGGCGCCGCGCCGCGGCCAGGTCATCGATGACGCGGTCGAGCAGCCCCTCCTCCCCGGCTTCCGCCACCGCGCAGCACTCGCCGGTCGCGTGGTCGCGCAGCACCGCGGCGGGGCAACGCAGGGCGAGCGCGACCGGCGGCCGGCCGGGTGCATCCGGCAACGCGAGGATGGGCTCGACCTGGGCGGCGAGCTCGTAGGCCAGGAACAGCGCCCAGCCGCCATGGAAAGGCCAGCGCGGCTCGTCGCGAGGCGCGCGCAGCGATTGCCACCAGGCGTCCAGCGCGGCGAGGAACGGCGCGCCCGCCGCCGACCCATCGCCAAGCCGGGTGGCGCCGGCCCGGTCGAGCACCAGCGATTCGCCATTGGCGACCAGCAGCAGGTCCCAGCGCCCCTGCGCCGTGCCGGCCGCGCTCGATTCGAGCAGCAGCGGATAGCGCGCGGGTGCGGCGCGCTGCAGGTCGAGCAGGTCGAGGTCGGCGGGGAGCGGGCGGCTGAGGAGCATCGATGCGATCCGGGCGGCGGCTCCGTGCCTGGGTTTCCGTGCGCGCCCGCGACGTGGCGACGTCGGCCGGCCGGGCCGGCAGCGCCCCGCGGGGCCGGAGGGTCCCGGCACCGCCGGGACCCCGCGGTCAGGCGCGGCGGAACACCAGCGTGCCGTTGGTGCCGCCGAAGCCGAACGAGTTCGACAGCGCGATGTCCACCTGCTGCTGGCGCGCGGTGTGCGGCACGTAGTCGAGGTCGCAGCCTTCCGACGGATTGTCGAGGTTGATCGTCGGCGGGATGACGCCGGTATGCAGGGCCATCGCCGAGAACACCGCCTCGATGCCGCCGGCCGCGCCGAGCAGGTGGCCGGTCATCGACTTGGTCGAGCTGACCATGGTGCGGTAGGCGTGCTCGCCGAGCGCGGCCTTGACCGCCATCGTCTCGGCGAGGTCGCCGGCCGGCGTCGAGGTGCCGTGCGCGTTGATGTAGCCGATCTGGTCCGGATTGATGCCGGCGTCACGGATCGCCGCGACCATGCAGCGCGCCGCGCCTTCGCCGCTCTCGCTCGGCGCGGTCATGTGGTAGGCGTCACCGCTCATGCCGAAGCCGGTCAGTTCGCAGTAGATGCGCGCGCCGCGCGCCTTCGCGCGCTCGTATTCCTCGAGGATGAGGATGCCCGCGCCGTCGCCCATGACG
>JBQCFN010000201.1:0-7465 GCA_051959035.1 Lysobacteraceae bacterium
CACGTGGAAGACCGTCAGCGTGGTCATGCTGGCGCCGATGCCGAGCGCGATCGCCAGCACCATCAGCGCGGTCAGCGCCTTGTTGCGGCGGAAGCTGCGCAGGGCGAGGTCGAGGTCGTAGCCGAACATGGCGGTGTCCTCAGTGGGCGGCGGCGGAGGCGGCCACGCGCAGCAGGCTGGGCTCGACCGAGAGGTCGGTGGCCATGCCGTCGACGATGTGCACGTTGCGCTGCGCGCGGGCGGCAAGCTCGGGGTCGTGGGTCACCATCACGATGGTCGTGCCGGCCGAGTTGATCTCCTCCAGCAGCTCCATCACCCCGCGCGCCATCTGCGAGTCGAGGTTGCCGGTCGGTTCGTCCGCGAGCAGCAGGCGCGGGCTGCCGGCGAGCGCGCGCGCGATCGCGGCGCGCTGCTGCTGGCCGCCTGACAGCTCGGCCGGGAAGTGCTTCATGCGCGAGCCCAGGCCCACCTTGGACAGCGCTTCCTCGATGCGCTGGCGGCGCTCGCCCGCGCCCATGCCGCGGTAGCGCAGCGGCACGTCGACGTTGTCGAACAGGTTGAGGTCGGGGATCAGGTTGAAGCTCTGGAAGATGAAGCCGATCTTCTGGTTGCGCAGCTTGCTGCGCGCATCGTCCGACAGGCCGCTCACGTCCTGGCCGTCGAGCACGTAGGTGCCGCCGGTGAAGGTCTCGAGCAGGCCGGCGATGTTGAGGAAGGTGGTCTTGCCCGAGCCCGAGGGCCCTGTGACGGCGACGAACTCGCCCTCCTTGACGTGCAGGTCGAGCGAGCGCAGCGCGTGCGTCTCGACGAGTTCGGTGCGGTAGACCTTGGTGACCTGGCGCATGTCGAGCATGGCGGATTCCTTGCGGCGGTGGGCGGGGACGTGGGGTGCGTGCTGCGTGCGTGCGTTGCGTGGATGGCCGGCGGCGCTAGTGGATGGTCACGCGCTTGGCGTCGCCGAACTGGTCGGCGCCGGAGACGACCACGCGGTCGCCTTCCTGCAGGCCTTCGAGGACCTCGACCTCGCCGAGGCTGGCCGCGCCGGTGCGGATCGGGCGCGGGCTGGCGCTGTCGCCGTCCATCACCCACGCGCTGTTGCCGCCGCCCTGCTCGAGGAACGGGCCGCGCTCGACCTTGAGCACGTTGCGGCGGGTGCCGAGCAGTATGCGCGCGGACAGGCGCTGGTTCTGGCGCAGGCCGGGCGGCTGCCTGTCGCCGAAGCGGATGCGCGCGGTGACTTCGCCGTTGACGACTTCCGGCGACACCGCCGACAGCGCGCCGGGATAGGGTTCGCCGCTGCCGCTGGTGAGCTGGGCCGGCATGCCGATGGCGAGATCGCGGGCGAAGCTTTCCGGCACCTTGATCTCGACCTCGAACTTGCTGAGGTCGACCACGCTCAGCACCGGCGCCTGCGCGGCGACGTTGGCGCGCTGCGCCACCTGCACCTGGCCGACCTGGCCGTCGAACGGCGCGCGCAGGGTCAGCGCCTCGACCTGGCGCTGCAGCTCGGCGACGACCGCGCGCTGGCGGTCGGCGAGCAGGCGCTTGTTGCGCAGGTCCAGGCCGGCGCCGCGGTCGTTGAGGCCGAGGTCCTCGCGCGCGTGGGTCACCCCGATCTCGGCCTTCTTCAGTTCGTCCTGCGCGCGCGCGACGTCGACCTGCGCGACCGCGCCGCCGTCGAAGCCGCGCTGGTTGCGCTCGAGGTCGCGCGCGGCGGCCTGGCGGTCGATCTCCGCCTGGTCCAGCAGCTTGCGCGCGGCCGAGCGCGCCAGCTGCGCGTCGAGCGCGGCGCGGCTGGCCTCGGCCTCGAGGCCGGCGAGCGTGGCCTGCTCCTGCGCGAGCTTGCTGCGCAATTCCGGGCTGTCGATCTCGGCCAGCGCCTGGCCGGCCTTGACCACGTCGCCGGCGACCACCTTGAGGGTGACCGTGCCGCCGGCGATCGCGTACAGCACCGGGCTGTTGGCGGCGATCACCCGGCCGTCGGCGGAGATGTCGCGGACGAGGTCGCCGCGGGTGACGGTGGCGATGCGCACCCGCGAGGCGTCGATCGAGCGGCTGCCGGCGCTCCAGCCGGACACCAGCCAGGCCCCGGCGAGCAGCACCAGCAGGCTCGCGCCGCCGGCGAGCAGCCAGTGGCGGCGGCTGCGGGCGCCGGGGGCGGTGGCGGCGACCGGGCGGTCCTGGGCGGAGGTGTCGCGGATGCTCATGCGGAAGCTGGGATGCGAAAGGGCGTCGGACGGTTACAAGCAGGAGGCGTGCCAATCGCAACTCATTGATCGCTAAGGCATTGTCCGGCGCGTGTCCGGGCGGACACGCGGACACCACGGCGTCCGCCGGACAATGCCCGGCCCGGCCGTCCGCTAGACTGGCCGCCCCAGCAGGAGCAGGCGCGAGCATGTGCGGCATCGTCGGCGCGATCGCGGATCGCGATGTGGTTCCGGTCCTGATCGAAGGCCTCAAGCGCCTGGAATACCGCGGCTACGACTCCGCCGGCCTCGCGGTGGTCGATGGCGAAGGCGCCGGCGCGAGCGTGCGCCGCGTGCGCCGCACCGGCCGCGTCGCCGAGATGGAAGCGGCCGCGCACGCGGAGAAGTTCGTCGCCCGGCTCGGCATCGGCCACACCCGCTGGGCCACCCAGGGCGGCGTGACCGAGAACAACGCGCACCCGCACATCAGCCACGACGAACTCGCGCTGGTGCACAACGGCATCATCGAGAACCACGAGGAGCAGCGCGACCGCCTGCGCGCGCTCGGCTACGCCTTCGAATCGCAGACCGACACCGAGGTGATCGCCCACCTCATCCACCATTACCGCGCGCAGGGCATGTCCCTGGTCGCGGCGGTGCAGCAGGCGGCGCGCGAACTCAAGGGCGCCTACGCGATCGCGGTGGTCGACAAGCGCGACCCGACCCGCATGGCCGCCGCGCGCATGGGCTGCCCGCTGCTGGTGGGGCTCGGCGAGGGCGAGAACTTCGTTGCATCGGACGTCTCCGCGATCGTGTCGGCGACGCGGCGGGTGATCTTCCTCGAGGAGGGCGACACCGCCGAGCTGACCCGCGAGCGCGTGCGGGTGTTCGATGCCAGCGGCGCGCCGGTCGCCCGCGAGGTGCACGTCTCGGACGTCTCGCTGGCCTCGCTGGAGCTCGGCCCGTACCGCCACTTCATGCAGAAGGAGATCCACGAGCAGCCGCGCGCGGTGGCCGACACGCTCGAGGCGGTGATCGACAACCAGGGCTTTTCGCCCGCGCTGTTCGGCAAGGACGCGGAGGCGGTGCTGGGCGACGTGGAGGGGGTGCAGATCCTCGCCTGCGGCACCAGCTACTACGCCGGACTCACCGCGCGCTACTGGATCGAGGCGATCGCCGGCCTCCCCTGCGCGGTCGACATCGCCAGCGAGTACCGCTATCGCGACGTGGTCGCCAACCCGAAGCAGCTCATCGTCACCATCTCGCAGTCGGGCGAGACGCTGGACACGATGGAGGCGCTCAAGTACGCGAAGTCGCTCGGCCAGCAGCGCACCCTGTCGATCTGCAACGTGCCCGAGAGCGCGATCCCGCGCGCCAGCAGGCTCGTCTACTACACCCGCGCCGGCGCCGAGATCGGCGTCGCCTCGACCAAGGCCTTCACCACCCAGCTGGTGGCGCTGTTCACCCTGACCTGCACGCTGGCCAGGCTGCGCGGCCGGTTGTCGGACGAACAGGAGGCCGCGTACCTTGACGCGCTGCGCCAGCTGCCCGGCAGCGTGCAGCACGCGCTGAACCTGGAGCCGCAGGTCGTGGCGTGGTCGGAGCGCTTCGCGCCGAAGCAGCATGCGCTGTTCCTCGGGCGAGGCATGCACTACCCGATCGCGCTGGAAGGCGCGCTCAAGCTCAAGGAAATCTCCTACATCCACGCCGAGGCCTACCCCGCCGGCGAACTCAAGCACGGCCCGCTCGCGCTGGTCGACGCGGAGATGCCGGTGGTGGTGATCGCGCCGAACGACGCGCTGCTGGAGAAGGTCAAGTCCAACATCCAGGAAGTGCGCGCGCGCGGCGGCGAGATGTACGTCTTCGCCGACGCCGACAGCCACTTCGGCGAATCCGAACAGGTCAACGTGATCCGCACCCCGCGCCACGTCGGCGTGCTGTCGCCGATCGTGCACGCGATCCCGGTGCAGCTGCTGGCCTACCACGCCGCGCTGGCGCGTGGCACCGACGTGGACAAGCCGCGCAACCTCGCCAAGTCGGTGACGGTGGAATGAGCGCCCGGCGCGGGCGGCTCATGGCGTCCGAGGCCCCGGGTGACGCCGCGCGCCGGCCGGGCGCGCGGCGCGGCGCCGCCTACTCCGGCGCGTAGCGCACGCCCAGCCCGAACTCGCGCCCCGGCTGGTTGAAGTAGGCGGAGGTCGCGTAGCGGCGGTCGAAGGCGTTGCGCAGCTGCGCCTGCAGCGACCAGCCGTGGCCGAGCGTGCGCGACGCGCGCAGGTCCAGCGTGGCGTAGCCACCCAGCCGCAGCTGGTTGGCGAAGTCGTCGTAGCGCGCGCCTTCCATGATCCAGCTCGCGCCCAGCTGCCACGCGCCGACGCCGCGGTCGGCGTCGAGCCGCGCGCTCCCGCGGGTGCGCCGCGGCAGCAGGTTGCCGTCGGCGCCGGCGCTGCGGTTGCGCGGGTCGGCCACGGTCGCCTGCGCCGCGAGCCGCCAGCCCGCGAGGGTGGCGTCGACCGCGAACTCGGCGCCGCGGATGCGCGCGCGGTCGAGGTTGTTGGCGATGAACAGCCGGCTGTCGTAGGTGATCAGGTCGTCGATGTCGGTCTGGTAGGCGTTGAGCTGCCAGTGCCAGCGCGTCCCACGCTGCGCCAATCCGATCTCGCTGCTGCGCGAGGTTTCCGGGCGCAGCGCGGCGTTGCCGTAGAACGGGAAGTACAGCTCGTTGAAGGTCGGCGCCTTGAACGCGGTGCCGACGCTCGCGGTGACGCGCAGCCCGTGCGCGAGGTCGACACCCCAGGCCAGGCTGCCGGTGTCGTGGCCGCCGAACTGGTCGTTGTCGTCGTGGCGCAGCGCCGCCTGCAGCTGCTGGCCGCCGAAGCGGCCTTGGTACTGCACGAAGGCCGCGCGGTCGGCGCGCGCGCGGGTGTCGAATGCGCCCTGCACGGCGCCGCGGTCGCGCAGCCAGTCCAGGCCGAGCGTGAGCAGCTGGCCGGGCGCGAGGCCGATGTCCCCCTGCAGTGAGGCGCTGTCGCGGGTGCTCCAGAAGCGGTCGCTGAACATGTCGCCGAGGTATTGCGACGACGCGTCGAGGTTGCGCCCGGCAGTGAGCTGCAGCGCGAGGCGGTTGGAAGGCGCATAGCGGAGCTTGCCGCCGATGACCTGCTGCACGGTGTCGGAGCTGTCGGGCAGGCCGAATTCGGTCGCCGCGTCGTAGTCGTCGTGGCCCTCGCTGCGCAGCGCGCTGCCTTCCAGCGTCCACGCCTCGCCCGGCGTCAGCCCGCCGCGCAGCGACAGCGCGCGGCTGCGCGAGCCGTCGCGGTCCGGGTCGGGTGCGCTGGTGCCACAGCCGGCGAACAGGGGCGCGCCGATGCCGGTGCAGGCGTTGATGCCGGCGTCGCGCCGCCAGCTGCCGTCGATGTCGAACCAGCCGGTAGCGTTGCGCGCGCCGATGCCGGCGCCGGCATCGCGCACGCCATGGCTGCCGATGCCGGCCGACACGCGCGGCCGCACGCCGGCGTGCGCGCGGCGGGTGAAGACCTGGATCACGCCGCCGATCGCCTCCGAGCCGTACAGGCTCGAGCGCGGGCCGCGCACGATCTCCACCCGCTCGATCTCCTCGACCGGCAGGTCCTGCAGCGCGACCAGGCCCGAGGTCGCCGAGCCGACGCGCACGCCGTCGACCAGCACCAGCACGTGGTCGGATTCGGCGCCGCGCAGGAACAGCGTGGTGAGCTTGCCCAATCCGCCCTGGTTGACGAGGGTGAGGCCGGCGCGCCCGCGCAACAGCTCGGGCAGCGAGCGCGCCTGGCTGCGGTCGATGTCCTCGCGGGTGATGACGTCGACCGCGGCGAGCGCGTCGTCGACGGTGATGGCGGTCCGGGTGGCGGTGACGACGACCTGGTCGAGCCTGGCCGCCTCGTCGGATTGCGCGCGGACGGGCGCCGCGAAGACGACGGCGATGGCGGCGGCGAGGCCGCTGGCGACAACGGGGGATTGCGAACGCATGGACGGTTCTCCGGCGCGCACGCCCGCGCGCCCTGGCAGGAAGGAAGTCGCAAGGCGAAAGGGAACCGGAGCGAGGACGCGACGACGCGCCGCCGCCGCGATGCCCTCCGCATCGCAACCACGCAACTCCGGGGCCGGTCTCCGGACTCGCGCGTGGAGCGGTCGCGCCGTGCAGCGTGGCTGCGCGGGCGCCGGTCCCGCCGCCGGCGCCTTCCCGTGCAGTGCACAGTGGCGGATGCCGGCGACATGGTCGCGCTTACCGTTGCGGGGGCAGTGCCGGACTGGACGCGCCGTGCGCGGCGTCACCGGCTTCCCGTTTCAACCGTTGGGCGGACGCCCGCGGGTCACCTCGAAGCGGCGGCGAGTGTAGAGGGCGCGCGGCGGGGATGCAAAGGCCGCGGCTGGCAGCGGCGCGGACCGGATCGTCTGCGAAAAGCCCGCGGCTGCAAGCCGCTCCCGCAGGAGGCGCGGATTCAGTCGTCCGCCGGCGCGGGGCCGCCGCGTTCGTCGTCGAACAGCGCCAGCCCGGGCATGGGTTCGCGCACGTGCATCGTCGTGGTGACCGGCGCGGCGGCGGGACGATGGCGCGGCGGCGGCAGTTGGGCGATGGCCGCGTCGGCGGCGGTGACCAGCTCGCCACGGCGCGCATCCGGGATGTCCTGCCAGTGGCAATCCAGCAGCGCGCCCTCGATCGCGTACAGCAGGTTCAGGCTCGGCTTGAAGCCGGCGCGCTTGACCCGCATGAACGCCTCGACCGTGCCGATCGCGGCGAGGTCCTCGCGGCTGCGCAGGCCCACCTGGCGCAGCCATGCGGCGGACTTCGGGCCGATGTTGCGCAGCTTCTCGGTCATGCACAGGCCTCCAGGAATGCCCGTGCGATCGCTTCCAGGCCTTCCTGGTCCTCAACGTCGAAACGGCCGGGAAGCGGACTGTCGAGATCGAACACGCCGAGCAGCGCGTCGCCGCGGTACAGCGGCACCACCAGTTCCGAGCGCGAGGCCGAATCGCAGGCGATGTGGTCGGGGAAGGCGTTCACGTCCTCGACCCGCTGGGTCCGGCGGGTGCGCGCCGCCGCGCCGCACACGCCCTTGTCGAGCGGGATGCGCACGCAGGCCGGCAGGCCCTGGAACGGCCCCACCACCAGTTCGGTGTCATCGAAGAAGTAGAAGCCGGCCCAGTTGAGGTCCGGCAACGCGTGGTAGACGAGCGCCGACAGGTTGGCGGCGTTGGCGATGCGGTCGCGCTCCCCATGCAGCAGGCCACGGGCCTGTTCC
>JBQCFN010000202.1:0-3428 GCA_051959035.1 Lysobacteraceae bacterium
CTCGAAGGTGCGCGCCGCGGTGCCGCCGGCCACCTCGCCGATCATGCCGCCGCCGCAGCCGACCGCGCCCTCGCTGCTGGCCCGCATCGGCCGCGGCCTGAAGTCGCTGGTCACCCGCGCGCCGCGTTCGCAGCACTGAGGTCTCGTCGCGGCTCCAGCCACGAGTTCTTTTTCCGCGATGCGGCGCAAGCGCCAGCACCGTTCCGGCGCGCGGCTGCTGCCATGACGTAAGAGCTCGCGGCTGCAAGCCGCTCCTACGGGCGCAGGGCGGCGGCGCCGGCGCGGCCGCCGTCCGCGGTGCGTCGCTCCGTCGCGACGGAACGGCTCGCGTTTGCGCGCCGCGCCAGCCCGCCGGGAGTGGCCCGCGCCGCCCTGCGGTCGCCGCGGGTCGACGAACCCCCGCCCGCGCCCCGTGGCCGCGGCGGCCGCGCGGGCGATACTGCCGTCATCCGAGCGACGAGCCGCCGCATGCCGGTCCTGCGTTTCGACAACGTCAGCAAGCACTACCCGGGCGGGCACGTCGCGCTCGCCGATGTCAGCTTCGAGGTGCAGGACGGCGAGATGCTCTTCGTCACCGGCCACTCCGGCGCCGGCAAGAGCACGCTGCTGAAACTGATCCACCTGTCCGAGCGGCCGAGCCGCGGCGCCGTGCTGTTCGGCGAGCGCAACCTGCTCAAGGTGCGGGGGCGGCGCGTGCCGCTGCACCGGCGCGAGGTCGGCGTGGTGTTCCAGGACCACCGCCTGCTCACCGACCGCAGCGTGTACGAGAACGTCGCGCTGCCGCTGATCCTGCGCGGCCTGCGCCGCGGCGAGATCGGCAAGCGGGTGCGTTCGGTGCTCGAGCGCCTCGGCCTCGCCGCGCGCGAGCGCGCGCTGCCGTCGCAGCTGTCGGCCGGCGAGCAGCAGCGCGTGGGCATCGCCCGCGCGGTGGTCGCCGAGCCGGCGCTGCTGGTCGCCGACGAGCCGACCGGCAACCTCGACCCGACCCTGTCGGCGGAAATCATGGCGCTGTTCGCCGCGCTGCCCGAACGCGGCACCAGCGTGCTCGTGGCCAGCCACGACCTCAACCTCGTCAAGCGGATGAAGAAGCGCGTGCTGGTGCTCGACCACGGCCAGCTGGTCGACGACATCGCGCCGGAGGACCTGGCCGATGCCTGAGCGCAATGCCGCCGCGCGCACGCCTTCGCGCGTGGGCACCTGGCTGGACCACCACCTGTACAGCTTCGTCGCCAGCCTCGGCCGGATCGCGCGCAGGCCGTGGGCGACGCTGCTCACCGTCGGCGTGATGGCGATCGCCTTCGCGTTGCCGCTCGGCCTGTGGCTGGTGTTGAACAACGTCGCGCGCTTCTCCGGCGACGTGCAGCGCTCGCGCGAGGTCAGCGTGTTCCTCAAGCCCGCGGTGGACGTCGCCCGCGCGCAGGCGCTGGCGCGGTCGCTGCGCGCGCGCGCCGACGTCGGCGATGTCGACCTGCGCACGCCGGCCGACGGCCTGGCCCAGCTGCGCGCGCAGGGCCTGGGCGAGGCGATCGACGCGGTCGCCGGCGACGACGCGGCCGCCAATCCGCTGCCGAGCGTGCTGGTGGTGACCCCGCGCGGCGACGAGGCCCTGCTCGCCGACGCGCTGGCGCAGCTGCCCGAGGCCGACCTCGTCCAGCACGACGCCCTGTGGCGCCGGCGCCTGGACGGCTGGCTGCGCTTCGGCGCGCGGGTCGCGCTGGTGCTGGCGGCGCTGCTCGGCATCGGCGCGCTGCTGGTGGTCGGCAACACGGTGCGGCTGGACATCCAGTCGCGGCGCGAGGAGATCGGCGTGCTGCAGCACCTCGGCGCGACCGACGGCTTCATCCGCCGGCCGTTCCTCTACCTCGGCGCGTGGTACGGGCTGGCCGCGGGCGCGCTCGCGCTCGGCCTGCTCACCGCCGCCTGGCTGGCGCTGCAGGCGCCGCTGGCCGACCTCGCGGCGAGTTACGGCAGCCGCTTCGCGCTCGCGGGCATCGATCCGGTGCAGGGCGCGTGGATCCTGCTGGGCGCGACCGCGCTCGGCTGGCTGGGCGCGGGCCTCGCGACCGGGCACACTCTGCGCCAGACGCGACCGACGGAGGCCTGATGGAGCGCGGCAGCGAGCACGACCTGCGCCACCTGGTGTCCGCCGCGCCGCGGGTGATGGTGGTCGACGGTTCCAGGCTGGTGCGCAAGCTGATCGGCGACGTGCTCGCGCGCGAGCTGCCGGGCGCGGAAGTGGTCGCCTGCGACGGCCTGGCCAGCGCGCGCGCCGCGCTCGCGGAGAAGCCGGTCGACCTCGTCACCACCTCGCTGGTGCTCCCCGATGGCGACGGCATGGCGCTGGCGCGCGCGGTGCGCGAGGCGGGCGGGCAGCGCTACGTGCCGGTGATCGTGGTCTCCGGCGACGTGCAGGCGCGGCTGGAGTCGCGCACGCTGGGCGAGGACGTCACCGACTATTTCGACAAGGCGCTCGGCCACAACGCGCTCGCCGCGTTCATCCGCGGCTACGTGCAGCCGCAGCCGATCCCCGGCGCGCGCGTGCTGTACGTCGAGGACAGCAAGGTGGTGGCCGCGGCGACCAAGCGCATGCTCGAGCGCAACGGCATGCAGGTGATCCACACCATCGGCGCGGAGGACGCGATCGCCTACCTGGAGGCGCACCGCGACGGCGAGGGCGCGCCGGGCGCGGACCTGGTGCTCACCGACGTCTACCTCAAGGGCGAGCTCAGCGGCCGCGACCTGCTGCACCGCATCCGCGACGCCTTCGGCTACGGCAAGCGCGCGCTGCCGGTGCTGGTGATGACCGGGGACGCCAACCGCGACAACCAGAGCCAGCTGCTGCGCGAGGGCGCCAACGACCTCGTGCTCAAGCCGATCGAGGAGCGCCTGCTGGTGACCAAGGCGCTGTTCCAGCTGCGGGTGGCGCGCTTGCCGGAGCAGCGGGCGTTCGATGCGTGAGGGGGCGTGGTCGCGTTCGCGTTTCCTGAGCAGCGCCTCGGCCGTCGGCTCTCCCAACCCCGACGTCGGCGAGGGCGGCCAGGGGAAGACCTGCGCCAATGGCTGAAGACCGCATCCAGCTCGAACCCTCGTGGAAGGCCCGCGTCGGCGACTACCTGCTGCGGCCGGACATGCAGCAGCTGGCGGCCTTCCTGCGCCAGCGCAAGGCCGCGGGCGCGCGCGTGTATCCGGCCGGCGGCGAGATCTTCGCGGCGCTGGAGGCCACCCCGTTCGAGCGGGTGAAGGTGGTGATCCTCGGCCAGGACCCGTACCACGGGCCGGGCCAGGCGCACGGCCTGTGCTTCTCGGTGCAGCCGGGCGTGCCGGCGCCGCCGTCGCTGGAGAACATCTTCAAGGAGCTGCAGCGCGACCTCGGCCTGCCGCGCCCGGCCCACGGCTGCCTGCGCCACTGGGCCGAACAGGGCGTGCTG
>JBQCFN010000203.1:0-10458 GCA_051959035.1 Lysobacteraceae bacterium
AGTCAAGCGGCATCGGGCCGCTCCGCGTGCCGGGCGCGGGTGCGTTCCGCGATCGCCGCGTCGCTGTGGCTGGCGATCGCGGCGGCGTCGAGGTGGGCGGACTGCCCGCTCCGGACCGGCCGGGGGGGGGGGGGGCTGGCCGGCGCCGACGTCTCGATCGCGATCGGCGACGGCGCGGCGCTGGCGCAGCGCGCCGCCGACCTGGTGCTGGCCTCGCCTTCGCTGGCGCGCATCCCGCAGGCGATCGCCCTCGCCCGCCGCACCCGTCGCGTCGTGCGGCAGAACATCGCGTGGGCGATCGGCTACAACCTGCTGGCGTTGCCGCTGGCGGCGTGCGGGCTGGTCACGCCGTGGCTGGCCGCCCTCGGCATGGCCGCGTCCTCGCTGCTGGTCACGCTCAATGCGCTGCGGCTGGCGCGCACCGCGTCCTCGCCGGAGCAGGCCGCATGAACATCCTGCTGCTGCTCATCCCGCTCAGCCTGATGCTGCTCGCGGTGGCGATCGGCGCGTTCGTCTGGGCGGTGCGGAGCGGGCAGTTCGACGACCTCGACGCCGCCGCGATCGACATCCTCATCGACGAGGCGATCGCGGAACGCACCCGCGCGCGGCAAGCGGAGCGGCCCGATGCCGATTGACTGGCTGGTGCTCGGCGGCGCGCTGCTGAGCGGCCTGCTCGGCGGCGCGCACTGCGCGGCGATGTGCGGCGGCATCGCCACCTCGCTGTCGGTGCGCCAGCGCGGCGGCTGGTGGATGGCGCTGCAACCCAACCTCGGCCGCGTGCTCGGCTACGTGGCCGCCGGCGCGCTGGCCGGCGGCGTCGGAAACGGGATGCTTGCGGTGGCGCGGGCGCCGGCGCTGGGCATCGCGCTGCGGGCGACCGTGGGCGTGGTGCTGGTGCTCGCCGCGCTCCGCCTGCTCGACCGCGAAGGCCGGCTCGGTTTCCTGCCGGCGCCCGGAGGGCGCCTGTGGCAGGTGCTGCGCCCGCTGCAGCGGCGCCTGTTGCCCGCCGACCGCGCGGCCAAGCGCATCGTCCTCGGCCTGCTGTGGGGCTGGATGCCGTGCGGCCTGAGCACGACCCTGCTCGCCGCCGCGTGGCTGACCGCCAGCGCCGCGCACGGCGCGCTGACGATGGCCGCGTTCGGGCTCGGCACGCTGCCGGTGATGCTGCCGCTGACCTGGGCCGGCGCACGGCTCGGCCAGCGCCTGCAGCGCGGCGGCTTGCGGTTGGCGATGGGCGGCGTGGTGCTGGCCTCCGGCGTGCTGACCCTGGCGGCGCCGTGGCTGGCGCACGCGCCGCTGCTGCATGGCGCTCTGGCGGCGCTGGGGTGTCGCAGCCTGGCGTAGCCGGTTGGGCGCTGCGCGCCCGGGTCTTCGCGCGTTGCGTGCGCGCGTGGTTCAGGCATTCCCGGGGCGCCGCGCTTGCCCGGGCTACGGTTGCGGACAGGCAGCGTGCCCCCGCAGGCGCAGCGCAGGTCGCGACGGCCCATGCCCGTTTGCGCGGGTCGCGCGAAAACGTCGCGATCAGGCGCGGCTGCGCCGGCGCGGCTCCTCGTGCTCGGCGCTGTGCGCGAGGCGATCGAGCTCGGCCGGGTCGAGGATCTCCACGCGCCGGCCGACCACGCCGATCACGCGGTCCTCCTGCAGGCGGGAAAAGCCGCGGCTCACCGTTTCCAGGGCGAGGCCGAGGAAGCGCGCGATGTCCTCGCGGCTCATCGGCAGCTTGAACTGGGTGGGCGACTGGCCGATGTTGCGGTAGCGCTCGGACAGCCCGTGCAGGAACAGCGCGATGCGCTCGCCCGCCTGCCGGCGCACCAGCATGCCGACGTGGTCCTGGTCGCGGCCCACGCTCTGGCCGATGACCTTCAGCAGCTGCTGCTGCAGCCCCGGGATCTGGCTGGCGACGCTGGCGAGCTGGTCGAACGGCACCTCGCACACGTTGGCGGTGGTCAGCGCGACCGCCTCGCAACGGTGCTCGCCCGCGCCCAGCGCATCCAGGCCGATCAGCTCGCCCGGCAGGTGGAAGCCGACCACCTGCTCCTCGCCTTCCTCGCTGATGGTGACCGTCTTGAACGCGCCGTCGCGGGCCACGTACACGGCACCCATGGCGTCGCCGGGACGGAACAGGCGCTCGCCGCGTTCGACCGGCCGGCGCCGGCGGACGATGTCGTCCAGGCGCTGCAGCTCCTCGTGGCTGATGCCCGCCGGCAGGCACAGCTGCTGCAGCGAGCAATGGGCACAGCCGCGGCGGATCTGGGCGAGGTCGATCACGGGAGGAGTCGCCATGCCGGCTATGGTGCCACGTGGCGGCCGGCGCCGGCATCGCGCCCGCTGAACGGTCCGGTGCGGCCGGCGCGACCGCGACCGGCTTCACACGCCGAACGGATAGGTGTCCGGCATGCCCTGCGCGTGCCCGTCGGCCAGCGGCGTCACCGCATGGGTCTGGTCGAACCACACCCATGCGTCGAACTGCCGCGACAGCGCCGAATCCACGTAATGGCTCCAGCGCTCGGTGTCCGGGCGATAGACCACGCCGATGTAGCGCTCCAGCCGGTTCCCGGCGAACCGCTCGCACAGCGCCTCGCGCTGGCCCGGGCGCAGGTCGAACAGGCTGGGCACGATTCCGGCGTCGTGGAACTGGCGCTCGCAGCTCTCGGGCAGCGACGGATTCACCGGCATCACCTGCATCGGCGCATCCCAGTCGCTGGCCGCGGCGACGGTGCCGGCGTGCGTGCCGAAGCCGATCGGCACCGCTTCCCGTCCCCATTCCTGCCGGCACAGCTGGCCGAGGTTGAGCTCGCCGCGCACCTCGCCCATCTCGGTGTGGCGGGCGTCGCCGACGTGCGAGTTGTGCGCCCACACCACGGCCTTGCTGGTGTCGCCGCCGGCGGCGAGCAGCAGCTTGAGGGTGTCGAACATGTGGGTGTCGCGCAGGTTCCAGGACTCGGCCGAGCCGTAGTACATCGCCCGGTAGTAGGCCTCGGCATTGGCGACCAGGCGGGCGTTCTGCGCGGCGTCGAGGAAGCTGTCGCCGTCGGCGCGCGCGTACTCCATGTGCTTGTCCAGCAGCGCCTGCAGCGTGTCAACCACCGCACGCTCGCAGGGCGCGAAGCCGGAGGTCAGCGCCATGTGGCCGTAGGCCGCGGGTTCCTTCGACCACGGCGTCAGGCAGCCGTAGCGGCGGCGCGCGACCGCCGCGGCCTCGGGATCGACCCGGTCGAGGTAATCGAGCACCGCGCGGATCGAGTTGTTGAGGCTGTACAGGTCCAGCCCGTGGAAACCCGCTTGCTGCGCCCTCGGCCGGCCGGTGTTGTAGCCGCGCAGCCATTCGACGAAGGCCTGCACGTCGGTGTTGCGCCACATCCACGACGGGAAGCGCTGGAACGCCCGCGGCGAGCCTTCGATCGCCGGCTTGTGGCGCACGTAACGGTCGATGCTGGCCGCGTCCGGCCAGTCGGCCTCGACCGCGACGATGTCGAAGCCGTGCCGCTCGACCAGCCGCCGGGTGATCGCGGCGCGCGCGCGGTAGAACTCCGAGGTGCCGTGGCTGGCCTCGCCGAGCAGCACCACGCGGGCCTCGCCGAAGCGGTCGAACAGCGCGCCGAAATCGGGCGCGTCGAGGTCGGCCAGCGCCTCGGCCGCGTCGCGGATCACCACGCCGAGGTCGTCGGCGCGTCGCACCGACGGCGGCCGCGCGGTGAGGTCCTGCCAGCCGTGCTTCCCGATCAGCGGCACGAAGCGCACGGCGCCGAGTTCGGTCTGTTCGTAGCGGCGGTCGCCGGTCTTGCGCACGACCACCAGCGACTGCGACTCGCGGCTGCGCCCGACCGGCATCACCAGCCGCCCGCCGGGCGCGAGCTGCTCGAGCAGCACGTCGGGCACGTCCGGCCCGCCGGCGGCGGCGAGGATGGCGTCGAACGGCGCCGCCTCCGGCCAGCCGCCGGTCCCGTCGCCGACCTTGAGCTCGATGTTGTCGTAGCCCAGGCGCTCGAAGCGCTCGCGCGCGATCCGGCCGAGCTCGGGCTGGCGCTCGATCGCGTACACCCGGCCGGCGATCTGCGCCATCACCGCGGCGGCATAGCCGGAGCCCGCGCCGATCTCGAGCACGCGGTCGCCATGCTCGATCGCCGCCGCCTCGAGCATCAGCGCGACGATGTACGGCTGCGAGATCGTCTGCCCCGCTTCGATCGGCAACGGCGCATCCTCGTAGGCGAACTCGCGCAGGCGATCGGCGACGAACTCCTCGCGCGGCACCCGCCGCATCGCCGCCAGCACGTCCTCGTCGTGCACGCCGCGCGCGGCGATCTGGCGCTCGACCATGCGCTCGCGCTCGCGCGAGAACCTCGGATCCGGGGAGCCTGCCTGCGCCATGCCTTCGCTGCCCTGCCCGCGGGCGACCGCGTGAAGCTAGCGCGGCATCGGTGAAGGACGGGCGACGGATGCGAGCCGCATTGGCGGGACGCCGGTCGCCCGCGGCTTGCCGCGCCGCGCATCCGGCACGCCATGCAGCATGCGGCAGCTGTTGCAGCATCGCGTTGTCGTTCCCCGGCCCGGTCCGCAGGCAGCAGGCGGCGCACGCGACGACGACGCCTGCCGCCGCCTGAGAAGCACCACCCTGCCCATGCGATGCGGCGCCCGGACCGCGGCGCGGCGTGCGGTCGATCGCTTTGCCTGCGCGGCGACCCGGCCCGCGCGGCCGCGTCCGCCACGCGGCCACGGGTGTGCCAAACGTCACTTGACCCCCTGCCGGCACGGCCGCCACAGTCGCCCGGGTTGGCCCCTTCTCCATGCGCGCGCCCGCCGAGCGCGGCGCGCCTCAAACGCGGAGCAATACGATGCACCGACGCGATTTCCTCAAGGTGAGCGGCGTGGGCCTGTCCGCGCTCATGCTGCCCTTCGGCACCCGCGTGATCGCGGCCGAAGCCCTGCTGACCACCATGGACCCGGCGCGCAAGAAGGCGATCGCGGACGCCGCGCTGGCCGCCGCGAAGGCCGCCGGCGCCTCCTACTGCGACGCGCGCATCGGCCGCTACCTGCGCCAGTTCGTGATCACCCGCGAGGACAAGGTGCAGAACGTGGTCAACACCGAGTCCACCGGCATCGGCATCCGCGTGATCGCCAACGGCTCGTGGGGCTTCGCCGCGACCAGCGAGCTGACGCCCGACGGCGCGGCCGCCGCGGCGAAGCAGGCGGTCGCGATCGCCCGCGCCAACGCCAAGACCCGCACCGCGCCGGTCGAACTCGCGCCTCAGAAGGGCGTCGGCGAGGTGTCCTGGCGCACCCCGATCCGCAAGAACGCGATGGAAGTCCCGATCAAGGACAAGGTCGACCTGCTTCTCGGCGTCAACGCCGCGGCGACCAAGGCCGGCGCCGACTTCGTCAACTCGATGCTGTTCCTGGTCAACGAGCAGAAGTACTTCGCCTCGAGCGACGGCTCCTACATCGACCAGGACATCCACCGCATCTGGGCGCCGATGACGGCGACCGCGATCGACAAGGCCAGCGGCAAGTTCAAGACCCGCGACGGCCTGTCGGCGCCGATGGGCATGGGCTTCGAATACCTCGACGGCGACAAGTCCGGCAAGTACGTCTCGCCCAACGGCGTGGTCAACTACGGCGCCTCCTACGACATGATGGAGGACGCGGTCGCGGCGGCGAAGCAGGCGCGCGAGAAGCTCAAGGCGCCGTCGGTGACGCCGGGCAAGTACGACCTCGTGCTGGACCCCTCGCACCTGTGGCTGACCATCCACGAGTCGGTCGGCCACCCGACCGAGCTCGACCGCGTGCTCGGCTACGAGGCGAACTTCGCCGGCACCAGCTTCGTCTCGCTCGACAAGGTCAAGGAGCATTTCCAGTACGGCAGCGAGCACGTCAGCATCGTCGCCGACAAGGTGCAGCCGAACAGCCTCGGCGCGGTCGGCTGGGACGACGAGGGCGTGCCCGCGCAGAAGTGGGACCTCATCCGCGACGGCAAGCTGGTCAACCTGCAGGCGATCCGCGACCAGGCCCACCTGCTCGGCCTCGACCATTCGCAGGGCTGCTGCTACGCCGACTCGTGGTCGAGCGTGCAGTTCCAGCGCATGCCGAACGTCTCCCTGCAGCCGGGCAGCAAGCCGCTGACGCCGGCCGAGATGATCAAGGACGTGGAGAACGGCATCTACATCATCGGCGACGGCTCCTTCTCGATCGACCAGCAGCGCTACAACGCCCAGTTCGGCGGCCAGCTGTTCTACGAGATCAAGAACGGCCAGATCACCCGCATGCTGGAGGACGTCACCTACCAGATGCGCACGCCGGAGTTCTGGAACGCCTGCGCGGGCGTCTGCGACCAGCGCGACTACCGCCTCAACGGGTCCTTCTTCGACGGCAAGGGCCAGCCGGAGCAGGTCTCGGCGGTCTCGCACGGCGCGGCCACGGCCCGCTTCAACGGCATCAACGTCATCAGCAGCGCGCGCAGCCTCGGCTGACCACAGGAGAGACAGCGAATGAGCATGTTCACCGAGGCCCAGGCCAAGGCCATCCTCGACAAGGTCCTGGCCCTGTCGAAGGCCGACGAATGCAGCGCGCAGCTGGCGGGCGCCGTCAACGGCAACGTCCGCTTCGCCCTCAACAACGTGTCCACCAGCGGCGTGGTCAGCGATTGCGACCTGGTCGTGCAGTCCTCGTTCGGCAAGCGCACCGGCATCGCCACCATCAACTCGTTCGACGATGCCTCGCTCGAGCGCGTCGTGCGCCGCTCCGAGGAACTGGCGCGGCTGGCGCCGGAGAACCCGGAATTCATGCCGGCGGTGGAGAAGCAGGCGTACAAGCCGAGCCCGACCTTCAACGCCGCCACCGCGGCCATCACCCCGGAGTTCCGCGCCAACGTCGCGGCGGAGTCGATCGCGGCGTGCAAGGCCAACAACCTCGTGGCCGCCGGCTTCCTGCAGGACGGCCAGAGCTTCGAGGCGCTGGCCAACAGCAAGGGCAACTTCGGCTACCAGCAGGCCAGCGGCATGGACTACACCTGCACGGTGCGCACCGCCGACGGCAGCGGCTCGGGCTGGGTGGGGCGCAACCTCGGCGACGCCAGCCGCTTCGACGCCAAGCGCGACATCGACATCGCGGTGCGCAAGGCGCGCGGCTCGGCCGGCGCCAAGGCGCTGGAGCCCGGCAAGTACACCGTGATCCTCGAGCCCGCCGCGTCCGCTGGCCTGATCTCCTTCATGATGAACTTCTTCGGCGCGCGCCAGGCCGACGAGGGCCGCAGCTTCCTGTCGAAGAAGGGCGGCGGCAACAAGCTCGGCGAGCAGGTCTACGACCCGCGCGTCAACCTGCGCGCCAACCCGTGGGATCCGGACGTGCCGGTGCTGCCGTGGGACGGCGAGGGCCTCGCCCGCGAGGACATGCCGATCGTCAAGGACGGCAAGGTCGTGGCGCTCGACTATTCGCGCTACTGGGCGCAGAAGAACGGCAAGCGCGCGGTGGGCACGCCGGGCAACCTGATCATGTCCGGCGGCGACAAGTCCACCGCCGACCTGGTGCGCGGCACCCAGAAGGGCATCCTCGTCACCCGCACCTGGTACATCCGCCTGGTCGACCCGCAGACCGTGCTGCTCACCGGCCTCACCCGCGACGGCACGTTCTACATCGAGGACGGCGAGATCAAGTACCCGGTGAAGAACTTCCGCTTCAACGAGTCGCCGGTGATCATGCTCAACAACATCGAGGAACTCGGCAAGCCGGTGCGCGTGCAGGGCGACGAGTCCAACCTGGTGATGATGCTGCCGCCGATGAAGCTGCGCGACTTCACCTTCACCTCGTTGTCGGACGCGGTCTGACCCGGCGCATGGACGCCCGGCGCAGGCCACTGTCCGGATGGCGCGGGCGCGCCGGCGGGACGACGCACCTGGACGTCGTTCCGCCGGTCGCGCGCGCGGCCTTCGCGGGGGCGCGCGCTCCGCTCGGGGCGCGATGACCCGCGCGGAGTTCCTGCGGCTCGCGCTCGGCGCGCTGGCGGGCGCCGCGTTGCCGGGCGTGGCGCGCGCCGCGCCCTACGATTTCTGGTTCACCCGCCTGAAGTACGAGTCCGGCGACTGGGACGTGGACCAGCGCATGCCGGCCAACCTGCTGACCTCGCTGGTCGACTACACCGGCCTGCGCGTCGACCCGAAGGAACACGTCGTCGCGCTGTCCGACCCGAAGATGCTGCGGGCGCCGTTCTGCTACCTCGCCGGCCACAAGCTGGTCGAGTTCAACCCGGCCGAGCGGCGCAACTTCGAACGCTACGTGCGCAACGGCGGCTTCGTCTTCGTCGACGACTGCAACCACGACATCGACGGCCTGTTCGCCACCTCGTTCGAGCGCCAGGTGGCGTCGATCTTCGGACCGCGCGCGCTGCGGAAGCTGCCGAAGGACCATCCGATCTACCGCAGCTTCTTCGTGTTCAAGGACGGCCCGCCCAACACCGGCCTGGAGCTCAACGGCTGGGGCGACGACCTGGTGCACGACTACCTGCGCGGCATCACCGTCGACGGCCGCCTCGGCGTGCTCTACAGCAACAAGGACTACGGCTGCGAATGGGACTACGACTGGCGCAACAAGCGCTGGCTCGCCGAGGACAACACCAAGTTCGCCGTCAACATCGCCATCTACGCACTGACCGCCTGACCCCATGAACGCACCCCTCACCGAAGCCCGGCTGCAGGACCAGATCGGCCGCCTCGCCACCCTGCGCCAGGCCATCGCGCAGGCGATTGTCGGCCAGGACGCGGTGGTCGAGCAGCTGCTCGTCGCCCTGCTCGCCGGCGGCCACTGCCTGCTCGAGGGCGTGCCCGGCCTCGGCAAGACCCTGCTGGTGCGCTCGCTCGGGCAGGCGCTGGACCTGCCGTTCCGACGCGTGCAGTTCACCCCCGACCTGATGCCGAGCGACATCCTCGGCACCGAGATCCTCGAGGAGGACCACGGCACCGGCCGGCGCGTGTTCAAGTTCCAGCCGGGACCGGTGTTCACCAGCCTGCTGCTCGCCGACGAGCTCAACCGCACGCCGCCCAAGACCCAGGCCGCGCTGCTGGAGGCGATGCAGGAGCGCACGGTCAGCTACGCCGGCGTCACCCACGCGCTGCCCGCGCCGTTCTTCGTGCTGGCCACGCAGAACCCGCTCGAGCAGGCCGGCACCTACCCGCTGCCGGAAGCGCAGCTGGACCGCTTCCTGCTGCACGTGCGCGTCGACTATCCCAGCGAGGCGGAGGAGCGCGCGATCCTCGCCCAGACCACCGGCAGCCACGCCGCGGAGGTGCCGCGGGTGATGGACGGCGAGGCGGTGCTGGCGCTGCAGGCGCTGGTGCGCGGGGTGCACGTGGGCGACGACCTGCTGGCGTGGATCACGCGACTGGTGCGCGCGAGCCGCCCGCAGGCCGGCGCCAGCGAGGACGTGCGCCAGTGGCTGCGCTGGGGTGCGGGCCCGCGCGCGGGCCAGTCGCTGGTACTGGCATCGAAGGCGCGCGCGCTGCTGCACGGCCGGCTCGCCGCCACCCGCGAGGACGTCGCCGCGCTCGCCGCGCCGGTGATGCGCCACCGCCTGCTGCTCTCCTTCGCCGCCGAAGCCGAGCAGAAGAGCACCGACGACGTCATCGCCGGCCTGCTGCGCGACGTGCCCTTCCCCGCCTGAGCCCGATCCTCCCGCGCCGCGCGCGGGCTTACGACGCATGGCCGTGCCCCCCGCCGACACCCTGATCCCGCCCGAGCTGCGCGCGCGCCTGGGCACGCTGCGCCTGCGCAAGCGGCGGCCGGCCGGCGGCTCCGGCCACGGCGTGCATGCCAGCCGGCAACGCGGCGCCGGGCTCGAGTTCGCGCAGTACCGCGCGTACGAACCGGGCGACGAACTGCGCCAGGTCGACTGGAAGCTCTACGCGCGCTCCGACCGTTTCTTCGTGCGCGAGGCGGAGCGCGAAAGCCCGCTCACCGCGTGGCTGCTGCTGGACGCGACCGCGTCGATGGCCCAGGCCGACGGCGCGCGCCCCGGCTGGACGCGCCTGGACGCGGCGCGCGTGCTGGCCGCCTGCACGATCGAACTCGCGCTGCGCCAGAACGACCGCTTCGGCCTCGCGATCGTCGGCGGCGACGGCGTGCAGCTGGTCCCCGCCGGCAGCGGCCCCCGCCACCGCGACCGCTGCCTGCTCGCGCTGCACCGGCTGCAGGCGCGCGGCGCGTGGCCGGCGGCCGAGCGCGTGCGCCCGCTGTGGGAGGCGATCGCCGCCGACGCGCTGGTGCTGCTGCTGGGCGACTGCTTCGACGAAGGCGCCGTCGCGCTGGCGGAACGGCTCGCCGCCGCGCGTCGCGAAGTGCTGGCGGTGCAACTGCTGTGCGCGGACGAACGCGACTGCCGCTTCCACGGTGGCCACCGCTTCCGCGACCCGGAAACCGGCGAGGAACTGCTCGGCGACGGCGGCGCGCTGCGCGCCGGCTTCCTCGCCCGCTTCA
>JBQCFN010000204.1:0-7390 GCA_051959035.1 Lysobacteraceae bacterium
CGCCTGGTTGGCGAGCTTGAGCTGGTGGCCGACCTCGAGCCCGCGGAACTGCCGCTGGGCGCCGCGCCCGACCACGATCTCGCGCAGGCCCGGCGTGAACTTCCGCCCCTCGACGAGGCGCAGCTTCGGCCGCAGCGCCCACGCCTGCGGGCCGACGCCGCGGAACTGCACGTTGGTGTCGGTGCCGTCGGCCATGCTCGGCAGGTTGACCACCTGCGACAGCTCGGCGGACACCAGCGCATGGCCGGCGGCATCGCGGGCGATGCCGTCGAGGCCGCCGATCAGCGGCACCTGGTCGCGGGTGATGACCGAGTTGGTTTCCGCCTGCGAACCGCCGCGCAGGATGATCGCGGTGTCGCTGCCGCCGGTGCGGTCGAGCGTGGCCTTGAAGCCCTGGCCCATCGCCAGCATCGCCACCAGCACGCCGACCACGCCGGCGATGCCGCACACGACCACCGACGACGCGCCCAGCCGCTGCGGCAGCCCGGCGATGCCGATGGCGGTGGCCGCGCGCGCCAGCGCGCCGCTGCGCGTCAGCAGCAGCCACAGCGCGACCAGCACCGCGAGCGCGAGCACCGCGTACCACGGCAGCGCGATCCACACGGCGAGCACGACGACGAGCAGCAGGCCGGTGAGCAGGCCGCCGAAGAAGCGTTTGGTCCGTTGCATGGCGGTCTCCTCAGCGGCCCGCGAGGGCGTCGACGATGTTCAGGCGCATGCCGCGCAGCGCCGGCAGCAGGCCGGCGAGCACGCCGAACGCCAGCATCAGCACGAGGCCGGTGATCCAGCTTTCCGGCGGCAGGCTCGAGGGCAGCTGGACGAAGCCGCCGCTGAGCTTGACCGCCGCCTGCATCGCCAGCGGCGCCAGCAGCAGGCCGACCACGCCGCCCATCGCCACCAGCAGCACCGCCTCGCCCAGCACCAGCAGCAGCACGCTGCGGTTGGAGAAGCCGATCGTCTTCAGCACCGCGAGCTCGGGGATGCGCTCGCGCACGGCCTGCGCCATGGTGTTGCCGGTGAGCAGCAGCAGGGTGAAGAACACCGCGCCCATGATCGCGGTCACGATCAGCCCGATGTCGCCGATCTGCTTGAGGAAGGCCTGGTTGAAGGCTTCTTCCGTCTGGGTCTTGGTCTCGTGGTCGGAGTTGGCCGACAGCGCGTCGATCGCCTTCGAGACGCGGTCGCCGGCGCCGGCGTCGGGCAGCTGGATGATGTACCAGCCGACCCGGCCCTTGACGTAGTCGTTGGCCTCGTCGAAGTAGTTCCAGTGGAACAGCAGCATCTGCTCCTGGCCCTTCCGCTTCTCGTCCTCCACGTGGAAGATGCCGTCGAGCTTGAAGGTCCAGTCGTTGCTGCCCCTGGTGGGGAAGATGGTCGCCTGCAGCGGGATGGTGTCGCCGATCTTCCAGCCGAATTTCTTCGCCAGCGTCTCGCCGACGATCGCGCCCATGCGGTCGCCTTCCCAGGCGCGCCGCTGCGCGGCCGGCAGCTTGAACTCGGGATACAGGTCGAGGTAGCCGGGGCCGACGGAGAAGTTCGGGAAGAAGTTCTTCGGATCCTGGTAGATGCCGCCGAACCACGCCGCGTAGGAGGCCTTCTGCACGCCGCGGGTCGACTGGATCTGCGCATACAGGCTGTAGGGCAGCATCTGGGTGATTGACAGGCGCGAGGCCACCACCATGCGGTTGGCGCCGGTGGCGCCGCCGCCGGAATTGAAGGCGACGCGGACCGAGTCGAGCATCCCGAACAGGAAGAACGCGGTCATCACCGAGAACAGGGTCAGCAGCGTCCGCGTCTTGCTGCGGAACAGTGCGGCCCAGATGAGGTGCAGGTATTTCATGTCTGCTCCTGGTGCGGTTCCTTCTCCCCGTGGGGAGAAGCTGGCGCGAAGCGCCGGACTGGGGTTCGGGCGAGGGCCCGCGCTTCGCTTGCGCCGGGCCCCGGCCCCGGTCCCTCTCCCGGCGGGAGAGGGGAAAAAGCGTCAGGCGGTCGCGAACGTATTGCGCACCTGCTCGACCAGGTTGCCCTTGTCCAGGTGCAGGGTGTGCGTGGCGTATTCCGCGGCCTTGGGATCGTGGGTGACCATCACGATGGTCTTGCCGTGGGTGCGGTTGAGCTCCTGCAGCAGGCCGAGGATCTCCTCGGCCGACTGGCGGTCCAGGTCGCCGGTCGGCTCGTCGCAGATGAGCAGGGTCGGGTCGGACACGATCGCGCGGGCGATCGCCACGCGCTGTTGCTGGCCGCCGGACAGCTCGGCCGGGCGGTGCCTGCCGCGGTCCTTCAGCCCGACCAGTTCCAGCGCGATCTCCGCGTTGCGCCGGCGCTGCGCCGCCGACAGCCGGGTCAGCAGCAGCGGCAGCTCGACGTTCTTCTGCGCGCTCAGGGTCGGCATCAGGTTGTAGAACTGGAACACGAAGCCGACGTGGTTGCTGCGCCACTGCGCGAGCTGGCCCGAGCCGAGCCGGTCGATGCGCTGGCCGCCGACCTCGATCTCGCCCGAGGTCGGCGTGTCGAGCCCGCCGATCAGGTTCAGCAGGGTGGTCTTGCCCGAGCCCGACGGGCCCATGAGCGCGACGAAATCGCCCTGCGCGATGTCGAGGTCGAGCCCGTGCAGCACGTCCACCTTCTCGGGGCCGCGCTGGTAGGTCTTGTGCAGGTTGCGGATGCTGACGAGGGCCATGGACGTGCTCCTGCGGAAAGGGATCAGGCCGCGTTGCGCAGCGGATGGGTGGCGCGCCGCTCGCGCAGCGCGATGACGGTGGCGAAGCCGGCCTCGACGACGGCGCCGGCGAACGCGGCCAGCGCCGGCGGCGCCAGCGCGCGGCCGAGCAGGAAGCCCAGCCCGGCCAGCGCGAGCCCGCAGGCCCAGTAGGTGCGGTCGCCGTACAGGGTGTCGAAGGTGAGGTAGCGGCCGCCGATCACCAGCAGCATCGCCGGGAAGAACCACGCCAGCTGCAGGCGCGAGGCCGCGTAGGCCAGCGGCAGGCTGAACACCAGCCAGAAGGTGGTCGCGCCCGCCAGGCCCGCGAGCGGATTGCCCTTGGCATGCGCGCCCGGCCGCCCGGCGAGGCGCGCGAGCAGCATGCCCAGCGGATGGATGCACATGCCGCCGACCAGCAGCGTCCACACCGCGGCGCCGGCATGGCCGCGCGCGGCGACGGCCGCCGCCGCGGCCCACGCCGCCGCCGAGGCGGCCATGCCCGCGGCGCCCCCGTAATACGCCCGGCGCATGTCGGCCTGGGCAGTGGCGAGATCGAACGACATGGCGCGCGCTCCGCGAGAAGGATCAGGGTTGCGACGCGTCGTCCGCGTCGTCGGCGTCGGCGGGCAGCACGCGCACGCGGGTGCCGTCGGCCAGGCGGTCGGCCGGGTCGAGCACCACCGTCTCGCCGCCGGCCACGCCGTCGAGCACTTCGCGGTCGTCGCCGAGCGTGCGGCCGAGGGTGACCGCGCGCTGGCGCGCGGTGCCGGTGGCGTCGCGGACGTCGGTGACCACGAACACCACCTGCCTGCCGCCGCGTTCGGCCAGCGCGGCCGCCGGCACCAGCACGCCCGGCTTTTGCCGCGCCTGCGGCTGGGCCTTTTCAAGGAAGCTCACCCGCACGCCCATGTCGGGCACGATGCGCGGATCGCGCACGTCCAGCGCCACCCGCACCTTCACCGTCGCCTTGCTGCGGTCGGCGGTCGGGATGATGGCGATGACGTGGCCCGGGATCTTCCAGTCCGGGTAGGCGTTGAGCACGGCCTGCACCGGCATGTGCGGCTGCACGCGGCCGATGAAGGCCTCGCCGACGTCGACCTCGACTTCCAGCGAGTCCATGTCCACCACCGTGCCGATGCCGGTGCGGGTGAAGCCGCCGCCGGCCGACAGCGGCGACACGATCTCGCCCGGCTGCGCCGCCTTGGCGATGACCACGCCCGCGAACGGCGCGCGAACGATGGTGTTGTCCACGCCGTTGCCGGCGATGCGCAGCTGGTCGGCGGCGACCCTGGCGTTGCGCCGGGTGGTGGCCAGCTGCGCGCGCAGGGCGTCGCGCTCGGCCACCGCCTGGTCGTACTGCGCGCGCGACACCAGCTGCTGCTTCACCAGGCCCGACAGCCGGGTGGCGTTGGCCTCGGCCTCGCGCAGCTGCGCCTGCACGCCGGCGACCTGGCTGCGCGCGGCCGAAAGCTGCGACGCGGCGAGGTCGCGCTGCGCGTCGGCGTCGACCGGGTCGAGCGTGGCCATCACCTGGCCGGCCTCGACATGCTGGCCTTCCTCGATCAGCACCTCGCGCACCTTGCCGGTGATCTTCGCCGACACCGTCGCCATGCGCCGCGCGACCACGTAGCCGGTCGCGTCCAGCACCGCCGCCGCCCCGCCGTTCCGGCCGATCGCCACCGCGTCGGCGGTGTGCACCGCGACCGCCTTGCCGCGGCCGAACAGCGCCCAGCCGAGCAGCGCCAGCACGACGATGGCCGCCGCCACCGCGAGCGCGATCCACAGGCCGCGGCGCGGGGCCTGCGGCGGCGGCGCGTTGCGGTCGATGCGGAGCTGGTTGAGCAGGTCGGACGAGGTGTTCATGCGTTCCATTGCGGCGCGCCGGCGGACGGCAGGCGAGGGGCGCAGGTTAGCCGTGCGGCCCGTCGCCGTCACCTGACGGCTGTCATGTCGAACGGGTGAGGCCTGCGACTGCCGCCGGAGGCCCACGGCGCCGAGGATGCGGGCACCCAACCCCCGGAGATCGCATCGATGGACAACCACGCGGACGTGCTGGCCCGCCTGCACCAGGCCCGCAAGCGCTACGGCAAGGTGTGCGCGCTGGACGGGCTCGACCTGGAACTGCGCGCGGGCGAGCTGCTCGCGCTGCTCGGCCCCAACGGCGCCGGCAAGAGCACGGCGATCGGACTGCTGCTCGGGCTGCTGCGCGCCGACGCCGGCACGGTCGAGCTGTTTGGCCGCGATCCGCAGGACATCGCCGCGCGCCGCCACGTCGGCGTGATGCTGCAGGACGCGGCGCTGCCGCCGACGCTGCGCGTGGGCGAGCTGATCCGGCTCGCCGCCAGCTACTACCCGGCGCCGCGCAGCATGCAGGAAAGCGCGGAGCTGGCCGGCGTCGCCGACCTGCTCGCGCGGCCCTACGGCAGGCTCTCCGGCGGCCAGCAGCGGCGCGTGCAGTTCGCGCTGGCGCTGTGCGGGCGGCCGCGCCTGCTGTTCCTCGACGAGCCCACCGTGGGCATGGACATCGAGGCGCGCCAGTCGCTGTGGCGCGCGATCCGCCAACTCGTCGCCGAGGGCAACGCGGTGGTGCTGACCACGCACTACCTCGAGGAAGCCGAGGCGCTGGCCGACCGCGTGTGCGTGCTGGCGCGCGGCCGCCTGCTCAGCGAAGGCAGCGTCGACGCGCTGCGCGCCCGCATTGCCCGCAAGCGCGTGTGGTGCGCCACCGCGCTGCCGCTGGCCGAGGTGGCCGCGTGGCCGGAAGTCGCCGAGGCCACGGTCGACGGCGCGCGCCTGTGCCTGGCGACCGAGTATCCCGAACTGCTGGTGCGCCGCCTGCTCGCGCGCGACCTGAGCCTGACCGCACTGGAAGTGCGCGCGGCGGGCCTGGCCGAAGCCTTCACCGAACTCACCCGCGACGACGCCGTCGCCCTGCCGGAGGCCGCCTGATGGATACCTTCGCCCCGCTGCCGCCCGCCGCGTTCGACGCGCCGATGCCGCGCGCGCGCCTGGCCGGCGCCTACCTGCAGGAAGCGCGCAGCGAATGCCTGCGTTACCTGCGCAACCCCGGCTTCCTGCTGCCGACGCTGCTGTTCCCGACCGTGTTCTACCTGATGTTCGGCGTGCTGCTGAACCGCGGCGGTGGCGACCACGCGGCGCGCTACCTGCTCGCCGCCTACACCACCTTCGGGGTGATCGCGCCGGGCCTGTTCGGCTTCGGCGTGTCGCTCGCGCTGGAGCGCGACAATGGGCTCATCACCCTCAAGCGCGCGCTGCCGATGCCGCCGCTGGCCTACCTCGGCGGGAAAATGGCGATGGCGCTGGCGGTCGCCGGCATCGTGGCGACGCTGCTGCTCGCCTTGTCGCTCGCGTTCGCCCACGTCGCGCTGGCGCCCGCGCAGGCGCTGCAGCTGGTCGCCACCGGCGTGCTGGGCGCGCTGCCGTTCTGCGCGCTCGGCCTGCTGATCGGCACGCTGGTGAAGGGGCAGGCCGCGCCGGCACTGATCAACCTCGTCTACCTGCCGATGGCGGTGCTGTCGGGGTTGTGGTTCCCGGTCGACCGCATCCCCGCGCTGCGCGCGATCGCGCCGGCATGGCCGGCCTGGCACCTCGACCAGCTGGCGATGGCCGTGGTCGGCCTGGCGGAGGGCGCGCGCTGGCCGCATGCGCTCGCACTGGCCGGCTGGACCGCGCTGTGCCTGTGGCTGGCCGCGCGCCGGCTGCGCCGGACCGGCTGACGCCGTAGCATCGCGCCATGTCGCCCGCCGCCATCGCCCGCCATTTGCCCGCGCCGCTGCGCCACTGGCTGCGGCCGGCGCCGGACTCGCTCGCGGCCGAGCACCAGCGGCTGGGCAAGTCGGCGTGGTCGCAGGCGGTGCACCTGCTGTGGTCGGCGTGGGTATTCGTCACCCCGGCCTTCGGCATGGGCTACGACGCGCGCTGGATCGCGCTGACCTGCGCGTCCTACCCGCTGTTCCTGCTGCTGTACGCGAAGGTGTTCGTCGCGCCGCGGCGGACGATGGCGCGGTATCCGGTGGCGATGATGCTGCTCGCCTTCGCGCTGATGCCCTGGTATCCGTCGGGCATCAGCTACTACGTGTTCGGCTGCGTGATGCTGCCCTGCCGGCGCGGGCTGCCGCGCTACCTGCTGCGCCTGGCGGTGGCGAACCTGGCGTTCGTCGCGCTGGCGCGCTGGATCGGCTACACGTGGGAGGTGTGGGCGTGGATGCCGGTGATGACGATGATCATCGGCGTCATCGTCAACGTCGAGCGCGCCGCGCACGAGCAGGAGGCGGCGCTGAAGCTGTCGCACGACGAAGTGCGGCGGCTGGCCGCGACCGCCGAGCGCGAGCGCATCGGCCGCGACCTGCACGACCTGCTCGGCCACACGCTGTCGCTGATCACGCTCAAGCTCGAGCTGGCGCGCAAGTTGTCCGAACGCGACCCCGCCGCCTCGCGGCGGGAAATGGAGGAGGCCGAGCGCGTCGCCCGCCATGCGCTGGCCGAGGTGCGCAGCGCGGTCACCGGCATCCGCTCCGCCGACCTCGCCGCCGAGCTCGCGTCCGCGCGCCTGCTGCTGGAATCCTCGCAGGTCCACCTGGACTACGACGCGCCGCCGCAGGGCCTGCCGCCGGAAGTCGAGCGCGGCCTCGCGCTGCTGCTGCGCGAGGCGGTGACCAACGTCGCGCG
>JBQCFN010000205.1:0-4958 GCA_051959035.1 Lysobacteraceae bacterium
CGACCTGCTCGATGCCTACCACCCGCAGACGATCGCCGCGCACATGCTCAACGGCGCGCCGGTGCCGATCGCGAACGGCGCGCCAGTGCGCATGCGCATCGAGCGCAAGCTCGGCTACAAGCAGCCCAAGTACGTGCGCGCGATCGAGCTGGCGCCGGGTTACGCCGCGTTCGGCGCCGGCCGCGGCGGCTACTGGGAAGACCGCGGCTACGACTGGTACGGCGGCATCTGATTCCGGTCGCCGCGTGCATGCGCGCGGCGGGCCCTTGCCTGGAGGACCGGCCATGCGCAGGCCGAGCAGCTTCACCCGCGTCGCCAAGTGGGCCGCGCGCTTCACCGGCAGGCCGCTGTGCTTCGGCCTGGCCGTGCTGGTCATCGCCGCCTGGGGGGTGACCGGGCCGCTGTTCGGCTACAGCGACACCTGGCAGCTGGTGATCAACACCGGCACCACCATCGTGACCTTCCTGATGGTGTTCCTGATCCAGAACACCCAGAACCGCGACACCGAGGCGATCCAGATCAAGCTCGACGAGCTGATCCGCGCCACCCAGGGCGCGAACAACCGCCTGCTCGACCTCGAGGAGCTCGAGGACCGCGAGCTGGAGGAATTCCGCGCGCGCTACGAGGCCCTCGCCGAGCGCGCGCGCCGCAGCCTGGCCGGCGAGGAGCGCGACGGTACCCCGCGGGTGGCGGCGGACCGCGACGATCAGCCCGGATAGTCGACCGCGACGATGGCGAAGCGGGCGATCCCGCCCGGCAGCTCCGCCTCGAACTCGTCGTCGACGCGCTTCTTCAGCATCGCCCGCGCCAGCGGCGAATCGATGCTGATCCAGCCCTGCTTGGCGTCGGTTTCGTCCGGGCCGACGATGCGGTAGCGCGCGAGCTCGCCGCTGGCGAGGTGTTCCACCTCGACGGATGCGCCGAAGAACACCGCCTGCGGGTCGGCGGGCGCGCCGTCGACGACGCGCAGCGCCACCAGCCGCTTGCTGAGGTAGCGCACGCGGCGGTCGATCTCGCCGAGCTGCTTCTTGCGGTAGGTGTATTCGGCATTCTCCGAGCGGTCGCCCTCGGCCGCGGCGGCGGCGAGCGCCCGCACGACCTCCGGGCGCTTCACCCGCCAGAGTTCGTCCAGCTCGGCCTTGAGCCGGGCATGGCCATCGGGGGTGACCAGTGCGGTGCTTTTCTCGGGAGGCGGGCGCCAGCGCGACATCGGCGACGGAATCGGAAGCGGGGGCGCGTGTTATCGCAAGCGCGCGCCCCGCGCTCAAGCGCCGCGTCACTTGCCGGAAGCGTCGACCAGCTGCTGCGTGGTGAAGGGCCCGGCGGCCCAGGTATCGGTGTGGACGGCCATGTACTGGCGCAGTTCCAGCGCGCCCCGCATGCCGGTGGCGAGGCCGCGCTTGGCGGCGGCGGCGTCGCGTCGCTGGTCGGTGGCGGCGTCCACGTCGGGGGCGATGGCCAGGTAGTCCCAGCTGTCGCCGTCGAGGTGGGCGTACCACTGGGTGGCGGGCAGGCCGAGCTCGCGGTCGATCGCGTCGCGCGCGGCCATCCACTTGAGGAACTCGAGGTGGCGCCCGGGGGCGATGCGGTAGATCGAGACCATTGCGCGCGGCGTCGGCTGGGCCGATTGGGCCGATTGGGCCTGCGCGGGCGCGGCGAGGGTCGCGGCGGCGAGGACGAGCGGGGCAAACAGGGCAGCGAGGCGGGACATGGTGGGCTCCAGCCGGACCAGGGGAAGCGACGTGTGTCCGGCGCGCACGCAGCCTGCAGGCCACCCCGCCATGCAATCGGCAGCAACGCGCCCGCCGCCGTGCGGCGGCCAGCTAGCGCCTGCCGCCCCCCAGCAGGCCGCCGAGCACGCCGCGCAGGATCTGCCGGCCGATCTGGCTGCCGACGGTGCGCGCGGCCTGCTTGGCCATCGCCTCGACCATGCCCTGGCGGCGCGAAGTGCCGAACACCGCGTCCTTCACGGCCTGGCCGAAGCCGCCGGCGTCCGCGTCGTCCTGCGCCCGGGTGCGCGCCGGCGGCGCGGCGGCCCGCTCGGCGGCGGCGTGGGCCTTGCGGGCGAGCCGCTCGGCGGCGGACTCTCGATCCACCGGTTGGTCGTACTTCGCGCCCACCGGGCTGCCGGCGCGCACCTGCGCGCGTTCGGCGTCGGTGATCGCGCCCATCCGGCAGCGCGGCGGCGCGACCAGCGTGCGTTCGACCGGCTGCGGGATGCCTTTGTCGCCCAGCATCGAGGCCAGCGCCTCGCCGACGCCGAGCTGGCCGATGGTCGCCGCCACGTCCAGCTTCGGATTGGCCACGAAGGTCTCGGCCGCCGTGCGCACCGCCTTCTGGTCGCGCGGGGTGAAGGCGCGCAGCGCGTGCTGCACGCGGTTGCCGAGCTGGCCGAGGATCGCGTCGGGCACGTCGTCGGGGAACTGCGAGCAGAAGTACACGCCCACGCCCTTGGAGCGGACCAGCCGCACCACCTGCTCGACGCGCTGCTGCAGCGCCGGCGGCGCGTCGTCGAACAGCAGGTGGGCCTCGTCGAACACGAACACCAGCTTCGGCTTGTCGAGGTCGCCGACCTCGGGCAGCTGCTCGAACAGCTCCGACAGCAGCCACAGCAGGAAGCTCGCGTACAGGCGCGGCTTGAGCACCAGCTGGTCGGCGGCGAGGATCGAGGCGACGCCGCGGCCATCGGGCGTGGTGCGCATCAGGTCGGCCAGCTCCAGCGCGGGCTCGCCGAAGAAGCCGGCGCCGCCCTGCTGCTCGAGCTGCAGCAGCGCGCGCTGGATCGCGCCGATCGATTGCGTGCTGACCAGGCCGTAGGAGGTCGCGATGTCCTTGCGCTCGTCGGCGACCAGGCCGAGCAGGGCGCGCAGGTCGGCGAGGTCGAGCAGCAGCAGGCCGCGGTCGTCGGCGAGCTTGAACACGATGTCCAGCACGCCCGACTGGGTGTCGTTGAGCTCGAGGATGCGCGAGAGCAGCAGCGGGCCCATCTCGCTCACGGTGGTGCGCACCGGGTGGCCGGCCTTGCCGTACAGGTCCCAGAACACCACCGGCGTGCCTTCCGGTCGCCAGTCGGCGACGCCGGTCTCGCCGAGGCGCTGCCGCAGCTTGTCGCTCGGCGTGCCCGCCACCGCGAGGCCGGCGACGTCGCCCTTCACGTCGGCGAGGAACACCGGCACGCCGATCCGCGAGAACCCTTCGGCCAGGGTCATCAGCGTGACCGTCTTGCCGGTGCCGGTGGCGCCGGCGACGAGGCCGTGGCGGTTGCCGTACTGCGGCAGCAGCTGGACCGGAACGTCGTCCGTGGTGCCCTTGCCGACGAGGAGGGGAGAGGGCATCGCGCGCTCCGCTGGAGGTGTCGGCGCGATTCTAAGCACGCATGGCGCACGCGCGCATTCATCCACGCCATGCGCCACGCTGGCACGCATCGCTGCGACGCAGTGCCTTGTTTGCGGCGGCATGGCAGGGCTACCCTGCGGATTCCCCGGGATTTTTCACGCCATCGTCATGCCTCGAGCCGTCCTCCCGCGCGTCGCGCCGCTCGCCTGCGTCCTCTCCGTGTTGCTCGCCGCCGCGCCTGCCGCCCACGCCTCGCGCCGCGACCAGGCGGCCATCGACGCGATCGACCAGCAGATGTCCGCCGCCGAGGCGCGCTACCGGCAGGCGTTGGTGAAGATCGCCAACAACGCGCCCGATGGCCAGAAGGACAGCGACGCCGCGCTGGAGGACATGGAGGACGCGGTGGTCGCCTGCGGCCGGCAGCGCGGCTGCCAGGTGTCGACCCTGCTGGCGACCTACAAGCGCCTGCTCAAGGACGCCGCCGACGGCGAGGCCGCCGACGCGGAGGATGGCGACGACATCGATCCGGCCGATCCCGACCCGGACCACGCCGGCGTCGCCGCCTTCAACGCGGCGGTGCCTCAGGCCGCGCACGCCGCCAGCCTGCTCAACGACCGCGGCCACGACTTCGACGCGATGGTGCAGTACAACCCTGCGGTGCAGGCGGGCATCCGCCGCTGGCTCACCGACATGCGCGGCGCGCTGCTGCAGAGCTACGAGAACTACGAGACGATGCGCCAGCTGATGTGGCCGTCGTACCAGCGCGCCGGCCTGCCCGAGGCGCTGCTGTTCGGCATCATGGCCAAGGAATCCAACGGCAAGGTGCACGTGACCTCGCGCACCGGCGCCGCCGGCCCGCTGCAGTTCATGTACGCGACCGGCCGCCGCTTCGGGCTCGGGCCCGACGCCACCGGCTTCGACACCCGCTACGACCCGCGCGCCGCGGCGGAGGCCAGCGCCGCCTACCTCAACGAGCGCATGGGCGAGCTCAACCACAGCATCGAGCTCGCGCTGGCCGCGTACAACGGCGGCGAGGGCCGCGCGCTGCGCGTCTACCAGGCCACCGGCGGGCGCAGCTTCTGGGACGCGGACGTGTACGCGCAGTTCCCCGAGGAAACCCGCGACTACGTGCCGATGGTGGTCGCCGCGGCGTGGCTGTTCCTGCACCCGAAGCAGTACGGGCTGACCTTCCCCAAGGTCGACGCCAGGCCCGCGCCGCTGCAGCTGCAGAAGCCGTCGTCGATCTACGAGCTGGCGATCTGCCTCGGCAACAAGGGCGTGCGCGAGGGCTACCTGCGCTCGCTGCGCAACCTCAACCCGCGCTACCAGGCCGACAGCTGGCTGCCGGCCGGCACCACGCTCAACGCGACCACCCGCATCGTCGGCCTGTACGGCCGCTACTGCACGCAGGGACCGCGCGCCGAACTCGCCGCGCAGCTGGTGCGCGCCGATCCCGGCAGCGCGGTGGTGCGCGTCGGCGACATCCAGCCGGTGCCGATGGGCGCGACCACCACGCCCGCGACGTCGGTGCAGAGCGCGCCGGTGCAGACTCGGGCGCAGGCCGCCGTGGCCAAGGCGGGGACGAAGCCGGCCAAGGGCGCGCGCAAGACCCCGGGCCACTA
>JBQCFN010000206.1:0-2963 GCA_051959035.1 Lysobacteraceae bacterium
GGCGCACGGGGTGCGCGAGGCCGCGTATGGTGCGGTGCGGCGACGGCGTTGTCAACGCGTCGCTCACACCGGGGGCCGGGCGGTTGCCGGCGCGCGCGTTGGGGGCTAACGTCGGCCAGGCATTCCCCCTTGGCGGGCGGCGCGCGCGGCGTGCCGCCCGCGTGCTTTGGAGGCCCTCCATGCCCGCGACCCAACCCCCTTCCCCCTCCTCCCTGCGCCCGCCCCTGCTGCTCTCGCGGCTGGACTGCGAGCGCCTGGAGGCCCTGCTCGAGGGCCCGTTCGCCGCCGGACTCGACACGCACGCCCTGGCCGCCGAGCTGGAGCGCGCCGAGGTGGTCGAACCGGCGCAGGTCCCCGCCGACGTGGTCACCATGAACTCGGTGGTGCGCGTGCGCGACGAGGATTCCGGCGGGGAACGCGAACTCGCCCTGGTGTATCCGCACGAGGCCGACGGCAGCGCCGACCGGGTGTCGGTGCTGGCGCCGGTGGGCAGCGCGCTGCTCGGCCTGCGGGTGGGCGATGCGATCGACTGGCCGATGCCGGGCGGCCGCAGCGCGCGCCTGCGCGTGCTGTCGATCCGCTACCAGCCCGAAGCCGCCGGCGACCTGCATCGCTGACACCCGCTCCGTCCTTCCGTCTTCCGTCATGGCATGCCCCAAGCAGCACCGATGAACGACTCCCTCCGCCCCGCCTTCCACGGTTTCGAGCAGATCCCGCTGCGCGAATACGCCGAGCGCGCCTACCTCGACTACTCGATGTACGTCGTGCTGGACCGCGCCCTGCCCTTCCTCGGCGACGGGCTCAAGCCGGTGCAGCGCCGGATCATCTATTCGATGAGCGAGCTCGGGCTCAACGCGGGCGCGAAGCCGAAGAAGTCCGCACGCACCGTCGGCGACGTGATCGGCAAGTACCACCCGCACGGCGACAGCGCGTGCTACGAGGCGCTGGTGCTGATGGCGCAGCCGTTCTCGTACCGCTACCCGCTGATCGAAGGCCAGGGCAACTTCGGCTCGAGCGACGACCCGAAGTCGTTCGCGGCGATGCGCTACACCGAGTCCAAGCTGACGCCGATCGCCGAGGTGCTGCTTGGGGAGCTCGAACAGGGCACCGTCGACTGGGTGCCCAACTTCGACGGCACGCTGGAAGAGCCGTCGTGGATGCCGGCGCGATTGCCGCACCTGCTGCTCAACGGCACCACCGGCATCGCGGTCGGCATGGCCACCGACGTGCCGCCGCACAACCTCAACGAGATCGTCAGCGCCTGCGTGCGCCTGCTCGACGACCCCGACGCGACCGTGCGCGACCTGTGCGAGCACGTCCGCGGCCCGGACTATCCGACCACGGCGGAAATCATCACCCCGCCCGCCGACCTCGCCGCGATGTACGAGACCGGCGCCGGCAGCGTGCGTGCGCGCGCCACCTGGGTGAAGGACGGCGCCCACATCGTGGTCACCGCCCTGCCCTACCAGGTCTCTCCGTCGAAGGTGATCGAGCAGATCGCGCAACAGATGCGCGCGAAGAAGCTGCCGTGGCTGGAGGACATCCGCGACGAGTCCGACCACGCCAACCCGGTGCGGGTGGTGCTGGTGCCGCGCTCCAGCCGCGTCGACGCCGAGCAGCTGATGGGCCACCTGTTCGCGACGACCGACCTCGAGCGCAGTTACCGGGTCAACCTCAACGTGATCGGCCTCGACGGCAAGCCCCAGGTCAAGGACCTGAAGGGCCTGCTGTCCGAGTGGCTGGTGTTCCGCACCGACACGGTGACGCGCCGCCTGCAGCATCGCCTCGAGAAGGTCGAGCGTCGCCTGCACCTGCTGGAAGGCCTGCTGGTCGCCTTCCTCAACCTCGACGAGGTGATCCGCATCATCCGCACGGAGGACGAGCCGAAGCCCGCGCTGGTCGCGCGCTTCGCCCTGACCGAAGAGCAGGCCGACTACATCCTCGAGACCCGCCTGCGCCAGCTCGCGCGGCTGGAGGAAATGAAGATCCGCGGCGAGCAGGACGCGCTGGCGAAGGAACGCGAGCGCATCACCGCCACGCTCGCCAGCAAGGCGAAGCTGAAGAAGCTGGTCAAGGACGAGCTGCTGGCCGATGCATCGAAGTTCGGCGACGCGCGCATGTCGCCGCTGGTCGCGCGCGGGGCGGCGCAGGCGCTGGCCGAAACCGAGCTGGTCGCCAGCGAGCCGACCACCATCGTGCTCAGCGAGAAGGGCTGGGTGCGCGCGGCCAAGGGCCACGACGTGGACGCCGCGTCGCTCAGCTACCGCGAGGGCGACGGCCTGCTCGCCGCGGTGCGCGGCCGCAGCACCCAGCAGGTCGCCTTCCTCGACTCGACGGGGCGCAGCTATTCGACCTCCGCGCATACCCTGCCGAGCGCGCGCGGCAACGGCGAGCCGCTCACCGGGCGCTTCTCGCCGCAGCCGGGGGCGTCGTTCCAGGCGCTGGCCACCGGCGACAACGACGCCCGCTTCGTGCTGGCGTCCTCGCACGGCTACGGTTTCGTCACCCGCTTCGAGAACCTCACCGGCCGCAACAAGGCCGGCAAGGCGATGCTGTCGCTGACGCCGAACGCGCGGGTGCTGCAGCCGGCGGCGGTGACCGGCGACGAGCGCGACCGCGTGGTGGCGGTGACCAGCGCCGGCCACCTGCTCGCCTTCCCGCTGTCGGAACTGCCCGAGCTCGACAAGGGCAAGGGCAACAAGCTGATCGACATCCCGAAGGCCAAGCTCGGCACCGAGCGCGTCGTCGCCGTCGCCGTCGTGCCGCCGGGTGGCACGCTGGCGGTGAAGTCGGGCAGCCGGACGATGACGCTGTCGTACAAGGACCTCGACGCCTACGCCGGCACGCGCGCCACGCGCGGCGGGCTGCTGCCGCGGGGGTGGCAGAAGGTCGACGGGCTTTCGGTGGAATAAGGAGCGCTGCGGGTGGAACCGGAGTTCTGGCTCGAACGCTGGCGCGAAGCC
>JBQCFN010000207.1:0-3147 GCA_051959035.1 Lysobacteraceae bacterium
GTGTCCCGGGTGGGGGGGGGCGCGGCTATTGGGGCTGGTATCGCAAAGCGGCCAACCATCCCCGAGCGCGGCGGCGGGCAGGGGCTGGGGAGGGCCCGTGCCGGCCGCGCGCGGGTCAACGGCAGCGGAAGTGCGGGGCGCCGGTCCAGGCGACGGCGTAGCGGCGGTCGGAGGCATAGCCGCTGCTGCGGCCGTAGCCGACGCCGAAGTCGCGTTCTGGATACGCGCGGCGCGAGCGGGCGGCGGGCGGCGGCGGGACCGGACGCTGGGGAAGGGGCTGGCGGACGGGGGCGGTGTTCATGGTGTCTCCTCGCGGAGTGTGTTCCGGTGTATTGGTAGACTACAACACTAGATTGTCGTGGGCATGGGCCGGAAGTCACCCATCCAATGGACGGGCCGGAATGGGGCGGGATGGGGTGGGTTCGGCGCCGATCGGACGCCTTGCCCGGAGAGATGCCTGGATCGGCCCGGGGGTTGCACGCCGTGGCGGTCGCGCAAGCGGGCGGGTCCGCCGGCCCGCGGCCCGGGATCGCTAGAGGATCGGCGCCAGGCCCGCGCCGAAGGCGGTGAAGATCCGGGTCAGCAGCGGCTTGAGCCCGAGCTGCACTTCCGGGAAATCGCCGACCGCGACGTAACACGCGTGGAAGTCCGGGTCGAACGGCGACAGCGGCCGCGGGCACCGCGGGCCCGGCTGGAACTGGTAGCTGGTCGCGTAGCGCACCGGCCACAGGTCGAACACCGGCATGCGCTCGGACGCCTTGGCCAGCGAGTACTCCAGCCCCGAGAGCACCGGCGGCTTCTGCCGAGGCGCGATCGTCCACGCGTTGCCGGGCGCCATGTCGCGGCCGATGCTGGCGGCCAGCGCGCGCGCGAAGGCCGGGTCGTGGACGACCAGCGCGGCCTCGGTGTTGTAGCGATCGCCGCGCGGGTCGAAGTTGTGGGTGCCGACCACGCCGACGCGGTCGTCCACGACCAGCGACTTGGCATGCAGGCCGATGCGCATGCCCGCGCGCTTGAGCGGCACCGACGCGTTCGCGCCGCTGCCGAAGTAGCGCAGCGCCGCCTCTTCGCGGGCGAGCGCGCGCGGCGCGCCGGTCTCGGCGACGGTGTTGCGGCGCGTGCGCGGGGTGCGCCCGGTGTCCGGGCCGATCCGCCGCGGCGGCAGCGCCACCGGCGGCGGCGGCGGCACGTCGGCCTTCCACGCGAAGTCGAATGGCCCGTCGGCGGGAAACGGTTTGTACTCGTGGATCTCGAAGCCGAAGTCGCGCAGGTAGCGGCGCTTGTACTTGTACGACAGCGCGTAGGTGATGAACGAATCGGTCGCCGCCAGGCTGCTGGTGGACACCAGCACGCGCGGCGGCGGTTGCCGCTGGTGCAGCGCGCGGAACATCGCCTGGGCCGGATCCGACAGCACGAGGTACGGCGTCTGCAGCAGCACCTGCCGTTGCGCGCTTTCGATCAGCTCGCGCAGGCCGTGGGTGGCGACGGCGGCGCCGCGGTGGCTGGGATCGTGCTTCTGCGGCAGGTCGGCGAGGAAGTCGACCGCGCCGACCGGCAGCGCGGCGTCGGCCAGGCGCTGCGCCTGCGCCGGATCGTCGGCCTCGCGCGAGATCTGCTCGACCCGCGCCGGCACTTCCCAGCGCGGCGGGGCCAGTTGCGGCACGCCGTCGTGGAGCAGCGCGCGGCCGACGTCCGACAGCGTCTGCGGCGGGCGGCTGCGCTCGTCGTCCCAGAACGCATCGAACAACCGGGCCATGTCGCGAGCGACCGGCCCGGCGACCAGCACGTCGCGGTCGCGGAAGTTGAAGTCGGCCGCCCAGTCGTAATAGTCGTCCTGGTAGTTGCGCCCGCCGGTGATGCCGACCGCGCCGTCCACCACCAGCAGCTTGGTGTGCATGCGCTGGTTGAGCTTGCGCCAGCAGCAGGCCGCGGCGAGCGCGTATTGCGGGTAGTTGATGCGCGCGCGTCCGAGCACGGGGTTGTAGATGCGGATTTCGAAGTCGGCGTGCGCGGCGGACAGCGCCGCCAGCGTGTCCACCCGCTTGAGCGCGGACAGCTGGTCGACCAGCACGCGCACGCGCACGCCGCGGCGTGCCGCGGCCAGCAGCTCGTCGAGCACCAGCCGGCCGGCGTCGTCCTCGTCGAAGATGTAGGTCTGCAGGTCGATCGAGCGGCTCGCGCTGCGCAGCAGGTTGATGCGCGCGAGCAGCGCGTCGTGTCCGCCGTCGAGGATCAGCGCGTAGTGGCGCGGCGCCGCGGGCGTGCTTTCGGCGAACGCGCGCGCGGCCAGCGCGTGCAGCGCGGAAGGCCGGGCGCAGGCGTCGGCGCGGTCGCAGTCCAGCGCGGTCGAACGCGCGCTTTCGACGAGTTCGCCGACCCGCGCGCGCTCGGCCGGCCGCAACCCGGCGCAGGCGCTGCAGGCGAGCGCCAGCAGCAGCGCGCCCGCGCGGAGCCAGTCCCGCGGCTTCATGCGCCCGCGTCGTCGCGCACGCGCACCCGCAGCGAGAAGCGCACCCGGTCGGTGAGGGCGAAGCCCCAGCGGCCCAGGCCGTAGTCGTCGCGGTGGATCGTGCCGCTGCCGACCACGTCGCAGGCGCGCGCGGGCGCGTCGCAGCGGGCCGGTTCGATGGTGAACACCTCGCGCCGGCTGACGTCGCGGATCGACAGCGTGCCCGGCAACGGGCCGCCGGCGCGCAGCAGTTCCGGCGTGTACGGGTCGGAGACGAATTCGATCTCCGGATAGGCGATCGCATTGAAGAACCCGTAGCCGCGCGCCATCCGCGTGTAGGCCGGATGGCCGACGATCTCGACGCTGCGGGTGGACAGCCGCAGGCGCACCTGGCGGCGGCCGTCGGCGAGCGACTCGACCACGCCGCCGCTGTCCGGGAAGCGGCCCTGCAGGGTCTGGCCCCAGCGGGTGGTCAGGGCGAAGCCGATGCGGGAGGCGGCCGGGTCGATCTCGGCCGCGCGGGCGAGGCCCGCCGCCAGCAGGCAGGCGCATGCCGCCAGCCAGCACGCCCGCGCGCCTGCACCCGCCATCACGGCCACCAGAAGGCGGTCAGGCGGGCAACGCCGGGTTCGATCGCGGCCTGCGCCGGCAGGGTCAGCACGGCGATGCCGCCGGGCGGCATGCCGCGGTAATCGCCC
>JBQCFN010000208.1:0-3735 GCA_051959035.1 Lysobacteraceae bacterium
ACCCTGGCGGTCTCGCCGAACAGCTTCGATTCCAGCCCGAAGCGGCCGCCGAGGCGGTCGGCCAGGGCGTCCACAAACCAGAACCCGGCGTTGTGCCGGGTCCGGAGATGCTCGGGGCCGGGATTGCCCAGCCCCACGATCAGGCGCAGGCCTGCCATGCGTCGGGCGGCCGCCGCGCCGTTGCCGGACGCGGCGGCCCGTCAGGCTCAGGCGGCCGGCGTCTCGCCGCCTTCGGCCGTGCCTTCCTCGGCCTCGGCGCGGGCGTGGCGCGCGATCACCACGGCGACGTCATGGTCGGCGCCGAGCTTGAGCTCCGGCACCTCGACGCCCGCCGGCAGCGGGATCTGCGACAGGTGGATGGTGTCGCCCGGCTTCAGGTCCTTGAGGTCGACCGCGATGAACTCCGGCAGGTCCTTCGGCAGGCAGCTGATCGCGACCTCGTTCACCTCGTGGGTGATGACGATGCCGGCGGTCTTGCCGGCCGGCGAGCCTTCCTGGTTGATGAAGTGCAGCGGCACCTTCGCGCGCAGCGCCTGGTTGGCGTCCACGCGCTGGAAGTCCAGGTGCATGATCAGCTGCTTGTACGGGTGGCGCTGGATGTCGCGCAGCAGCACGCTCTCGGCCTGGCCGTCGATGTCCAGGGTCAGGATCGACGAGTAGAACCACTCGTTCTGGCTGGCCAGCCAGGTCTTCTCGTGCTCGAGCTGGATCGACTTGGGGGCGGCGGTGCCGCCGTAGACGATCGCCGGGATCTGCGCCGAACGACGCAGGCGGCGGCTCGCACCCTTCCCCTCGTCGTTGCGGGCGGTGGCCCGGATGGAATGTTCGGTAGCCATTGTTGCGTTCTCTCTTTCGTTGCGATGGAACCGCCTCGCGGCGGCTGGTGCGCTCACCCGCGACCAGGTGAGCCGGGGTGCGCCGACGGCGGGCCGGCGGCGCGGAGGGCGTCAGTCCACGTAGAGCGAGCTGACCGATTCGCCGAAGGCGATGCGGCGGACGGTTTCCGCCAGCAGCTCGGCGACGCTGAGCTGGCGGATCCGGCCGCAGGCCTTCGCGCGCTCCGACAGCGGGATGGTGTCGGTCACCACCAGCTCGTCGAGCGCGGACCTCTCGAGGTTGTCGATCGCGGCGCCCGACAGCACCGGGTGCGTGCAGTAGGCGACGACCTTGACCGCGCCCTGCGCCTTCAGCGCGGCGGCGGCGGCGCACAGGGTGCCGGCGGTGTCGACGATGTCGTCGACCAGCACGCAGACCTTGCCGGCGACGTCGCCGATGATGTTCATCACCGTGGCGACGTTGGCCTTCGGCCGGCGCTTGTCGATGATCGCGAGGTCGGCGTCGTCCAGGCGCTTGGCCAGCGCGCGGGCGCGCACCACGCCGCCGACGTCGGGCGACACCACGATCACGTTGTCGGTGCCGTGCGCGCGCCAGATGTCGGCCAGCAGCAGCGGCGAGGCGTACACGTTGTCGACCGGGATGTCGAAGAAGCCCTGGATCTGGTCGGCGTGCAGGTCGACGGTGAGCACCCGGTCGGCGTGCACCGTGTTGAACATCTGGGCGGCGACCTTCGCCGTGATCGGCACCCGCGCCGAACGGGGACGGCGGTCCTGGCGGGCGTAGCCGAAGTACGGCACCACCGCGGTCACGTTGCGCGCGGAGGCGCGCTTGAGCGCGTCGATCAGCACCAGCAGCTCGACCAGGTTCTCCGCGCTCGGCGCGCAGGTCGGCTGGATGACGAACACGTCTTGGCCGCGGACGTTCTCCTCGATCTCGACCTGCACCTCGCCGTCGGAAAAGCGGCCGACCAGCGCCTTGCCCGGGCGGATGCCGAGTTCGCGGCAGACCGCCTCGGCCAGCGGCCGGTTGGCGTTGCCGGTGAAGACCAGCAGGTTGCGTTCGTCCTTCACTGTCATGGCCGGGTCGCCGCTTGTGTTCGTGTTGTCGTGCTGGTGGATGTGCGCGGGACGCGGATGGCAGGGGCGGTAGGATTCGAACCTACGAATGCCGGGATCAAAACCCGGTGCCTTGGGCCACTTGGCGACGCCCCTGTGGAACCAGGGCCGGCCGCGGGCCTGGCCCCGCGGTTACCCCCGGTCTTCCTTCCCGGAACCCCACGCCTCGCGCGCCACGTGCAACGGCGAGCGCGCCGCGCCCGCGGCCACCCAGGCCCGCAGGCCGGGGGGCAGCTGCGCCAGCGCGGCCTCGGCGGATCCGCGGGTGGCGAATTCGACGAAGCAGCCACTGCCCGTCCCGGTCAAGCGCGGCGAACCGACCCGCGCCAGCGCGGCGAACGCGGCCTCCACGGCCGGCTCGCGGCGGCGCAGCACCGGCTCGAAGCAATTGCCGAGCGGGGCACCCGAAACGAAGTCGGCCATTGTCGCGGGCGCCGCATCCCGCGTCAATTCAGGCGCTTGGAACAGAACGGCGGTGGGCACGTGGACGCCGGGGTCGGCGAGCAGGTACCAGGCCTCCGGCAGCGCGACCGGGGCCAGCCGCTCGCCGATCCCTTCGGCCCAGGCGTTCTCGCCGAGGACGAACACCGGCACGTCGGCGCCAAGCCGCAAGCCGAGTTCGGCCAGGCGGTCGGGGCCGAGCCGGGTGCCCCAGAGCAGGTCGAGGGCGACCAGCACGGTGGCCGCGTCGGACGATCCGCCGCCGAAACCACCCCCCGCAGGAATGCGTTTTTCCACGGAGATGTCCGCACCTTGGCGAACGTTCGCCGCCTCCTGCAGCAGGCGGGCGGCGCGCACCATGAGGTCGTCGGCGGCCGCGACGCCCGGCACGCTGTCGCCGTGGCGCACGATCGCGCCATCCGGGCGCGGCCGCAGGTGGACCGTATCGCCCCAGTCGAGCAGGCGGAACACGGTCTGCAGCAGGTGGTAGCCGTCGGCCCGGCGGCCGGGGATGCGCAGGAACAGGTTGAGCTTGGCGGGGGCCGGCCAGGCCGACCAGCCGGCCGCGGGCGCGGCGGGCGTCATGGCGCGGGAGCGGCGCCCCAGGCGTCCACCACCAGGCGGACGCGGGCGGCGTCGCGGGTCGCTTCCACCCAGTGCGGCAGGGCGACGGCCAGGCCAGGCTGCGGCCGCCAGTCGCGGTAGCGCAGCACCCAGCCGTCCTGCCGCAGGGTTGCCAGCGCGCCGTCGGCACCGTACTCGACGGCGGCCTCGCCGTGCCCCGGCGCGCGTGCGCCGCGCACCCAGGCGGCCAGCGCGTCGACCGGGACCACCCAGCCGGTCGCCTGCTGCAGCAGCGCGGTGGCGTCGGCACCGACCCGGGGGCCGCCCTCGAGGCCCTCCAGGCGCACCGCACCGTCGCCACCGGCCAGCCGCCAGCTTTGCCGGGTCACCGGCGCCGCCAGCGCGACTTCGTAGTGCGTGCCGTCCTGGCGCCAGTCGATCCGGCCGCTGCCGCCGTCCCGGCCGTTGGAGATGGCGACCCGGCCCTGCAGCGTCCATCGCGGCTGCGCGGCCAGCGCCGCTTCGCGCGCCTGCTGCCGGGCCTGCGCCTCGGCCGCCGGCAGCAGCGGCCCGGGCGCGCGCGCCGGCTGGCCGGCGCAGGCGGCCAGCAGCAGGAGCGAGGCCAGCAGCGCGATGCCGCGCGCGATGCGGCTCATGCGCCGGTCTTCCGCAGGGCGCGCTGCAGCGCGCGGTTGTCCGGGTCGAGCCGGCGCGACTCGTCGAAGTAATGGCGCGCGCCGGCCTTGTCGCCGCTTTCCCACAGCACCTCGGCCAGGTG
>JBQCFN010000209.1:0-3284 GCA_051959035.1 Lysobacteraceae bacterium
GCCGTCCGCGTGCGGGAAGCGGATCCGCCCGTGCAGGTCCAGGCCGTTGCGGTAGGCGAATTCGCCCAGGCCATTGAGGTAGATGGCCTCGAGCAGCGCCGCGGTGGCCGGGTCGGGCGGTTCGCCCTCGACGAGGATCCGCGGCGGCACCGCCGCCTTGTAGTAGCTCACGCCGGCGACCAGGTGCAGCAGCCGCAGCGCGCGCGCGGCCGCGGCGGCGCGCGCGCCGTCCAGCGCGAAGGGCGCGCCGGGCAGGGTCACCGTCTCGACCAGTTCCGGGCCGTCGTCGAAGGCGTACACCAGCCGCGCCTCGCCGCTGGCGGCGTCGAAGTCGCAGCGCACGAAGCGGAAGGCCTGGATCGCGTCGCGCTGGAATGTCCACTCGTTCATCGTTTCGCCTTGCTTGGGGCGGCCCGGCCGCCTCGGTTCGACATCGTCCCGCCGCCGGTCCGCGCTAGAGCGCGTCTTCCGCCGGCAACGCCCGCAGGTTGTAGGTGTTGGCCATCGCCATGCCGTAGGCGCCCGCGTCGGCGACCAGCAGCACGTCGCCTTCCTGCGTGGCCAGCGGCAGCGGCCGCGCGTGGCCGAGCACGTCGCCGCTCTCGCAGATCGGGCCGACCACGTCGAACAGCGCGCAATCGCGGTCGTCCAGCCGGCTGAGGTTGGCGATCCGGTGGTGGGCCTCGTACAGGGTCGGCCGCATCAGTGCGTTCATGCCCGCGTCGCAGCCGACCCGGCGCACGCCGTCCTTCTCCACCACCTGGGTCACGCCCAGCAGCAGCACGCCGGCTTCGGCGACGAGGAAGCGCCCGGGCTCGACCGCCAGCGCGAAGCGCGGATAGGCCGCGCGCAGCTCGGCCAGGCCCGCGCCCCACGCCGCCAGGTCGAACGGTGGATCGTCCTCGCGGTAGGCCGTCGGCAGGCCGCCGCCAATGTCGATCGTCTCCACCCCGTCGAGCTGCTCGGCCAGGCCGGCGACTTCGGCGTAGACCGTGCGCCAGTGGGCCGGATCCTCGATGCCGCTGCCGAGGTGGCAATGCAGGCCGGTGATGCGCACGCCGAGCGCGCGCGCCTCGGCGGCGAAGGCGTCGAAGCGCGCCAGCGGCAGGCCGAACTTGGCCGCCGCGCCGCCGGTGCGCACCTTCTCGTGGTGGCCTTCGCCGCGCCCGAGGTCCACCCGCAGCCACAGCGCGCGGCCACGGAAGACGTCCGGCCAGCGCCGCAGCGCCTCGAGGTTGTCGAGGGTGACGGTGGCGCCGTGCGCGAAGGCCGCCTCGTATTCGCGCCGCGGCGCGAAGCTCGGGGTGAACAGCACGCGCCCGGGCGCCAGTCGCGGCAGCGTCGCGGCCACGTGCTCCAGCTCGCCCAGCGACACGCACTCCAGCCCGAAGCCCTCCTCCGCCAGCGCGCGCAGGATCGCCGGATGCGGGTTGGCCTTGATCGCGTAGTAGCGGCGGTCGATCGCGTCGATCGCCGACAGCTGCCGGGCGCGCTCGCGCACGGTGGCGAGGTCGTAGGCGTAGCGCGGCGTTCCGGCCGCGGCGCGCGCGAGCAGCGCGGCGCGTGCGGCCACCCACCACGGCGCCGGCCGCGCCGGGCGGCCGTGGGCGATCTCGCGCCAGCTCGGGCCGAACACCGAAGCGTCCTGCACGGGCATCGCCCCGCTGCGGATCAGCTCGGCGTGCAGCTGCGGGATCAGGCCGTCGGCGTCGGCCTCGTCGATCACGAAGGTGAGGTTGAGGTCGTTGGACGACTGCGAGATCAGGTGCACGCGCTCCTGGCCGAAGGTCGCCCACACGTCGGACAGCCGGTGCAGCAGCGAGCGCATGCCGCGGCCGACCAGGGTGATCGCCGCGCACGGCGCGATCACCTTGATCCGGCACACCTCCGCGAGGTCGGCGGACAGCGCCTCGATCACGTTGGTGGTGACCAGGTTCTCGCCCGGGTCGAGCGAGACGGTGACATTGGTTTCCGAGGAGCCGATCAGGTCCACCGACAGGCCGTGGCGCTTGAAGCGCTCGAACACGTCGGCGAGGAAGCCGACCTGCTGCCACATGCCGATCGATTCCATCGACACCAGCACGATGCCGTTGCGGCGGCTGATCGCCTTGACGCCGGGCACCGTCGCCGCGCTCGCATCGATCGTCGTGCCGGGCAGGTCCGGGCGCCCGGTGTCGAGGATGCGCATCGGCACGCGCGCGTCGCGGCACGGACCGATCGAGCGTGGATGCAGCACCTTGGCGCCGGTGGTGGCGATTTCCTGCGCTTCGGCGTAGTCGAGCCGGGTGAGCAGGCGCGCTTCGGGCACCTCGCGCGGGTTGGCGCTGAACATGCCGGGCACGTCGGTCCAGATCTCGACCCGCTGCGCGCCGAGCAGCGCGCCGGAGTAGGCCGCCGCGGTATCCGAGCCGCCGCGGCCGAGGATGGCGGTGCCGCCGTCGCCGTGGCGGGCGATGAAGCCCTGGGTGATCAGCAGCGGCTCGGGCTGGGCGGCGAAGCGCGCGCGGGTCGCCGCGTCGCCATCGTGCCGGCAGTTGACCGACAACCGCCGGGCCCAGGCGCTGGCGTTGGGCAGATCGAGCGCGGCGAGCCAGGCGCGCGCGTCGCACCAGCCGAACGCGTGGCCCTGCGCGCGCAGGTAGGCCGCGCCGAGCGTGGAGGACAGCAGCTCGCCCTGCGCCAGCAACTCGGCCTGCCAGTCGAGCGGTCGGGTGGCCGCGCGCGCCTCGCCGGCCAGCGCCTGCAGCGCGGCCAGGCGTTCGCCCAGCACGGCGTCGGCGTCCAGGCCGAGTTCGGCGCAGAAGGCGCGATGGCGCTCGACCAGCGCGGCGGTCCGCGCGGCCACCTCGCGGCCGTCGGCGATCGCCTGCAGCTCGTTGGTCACGCCGGAGAGCGCGGACACCACCACCAGCACGCGCGCACCATCCTCGCGCAGGCGCTGGGCGGCGAGCCGTCCGATGGTGTCCCAGCGGTTGCGGCGGGACACCGAGGTACCGCCGAACTTGAGTACGACCCACCGCTGCGTGTCCGCCACCGCCCCTGTCTCCCCGCCCGGAATGGCCGCCCGCGCGGGCGCGGCCAAGGCCTAGAATGCGCGTTCGCGCCGGCGGGGCATCGCCGGAATGGCGCGCGGAAAAGTCCCGCGATTCTAGCGGGTCGACGCGGCCGTTCGCGGCGCTTCCAGGACATTTCGCATGACGCCGCGCCGCTACCTGCAGCTGGATGTGTTCGCCGACCGGCCCGGCGCCGGCAACCCGCTGGGCGTGGTGCTCGATCCCGCCGGG
>JBQCFN010000210.1:0-12239 GCA_051959035.1 Lysobacteraceae bacterium
CGACGCGAGCGCGAGGTAGCCGCAGTAGCCGAGCGCGCCCACGCACAGGATCACCCCGAAGAAGAACAACAGCGTGTCCCATTCGGCGCGCGCCACCTGCTCGTAGGCGTCGAACGCGTCGATGTCGCCCGGCTGGCCGTGCTCGGCGAAGGCGGTCAGCTCCAGCTGGCGCGCGCTGCGCTGCAGGTACCAGCCCTGCAGCTTGAGCAGCGCCAGGCCGGTCATCATGCCGAGGAAGGGCGGCAGCCCGAGCAGGCTGTGGAAGCAGACGGCCAGCACCACGGTCAGCGCGAACAACGCCACGATCGCCAGCGCGCCGCGCTTGAGCCGGACCGCCTCGCCACCGGCGGCCGGGCGCCCGCCGGGCACGGCGAAGGACATCAGCACCGCCGGCACCAGCCAGTTGACCAGCGCCGGCACGAACAGCGCGAAGAACGCCCAGAACCCGAGCTTGCCGCTCTGCCACACCATCAGCGTGGTGATGTCGCCGAACGGGCTGAAGGCGCCGCCGGCATTGGCGGCGACGACCACGCTGATGCAGCCCAGGGCGATGAAGCGCGGATTGCCCGCGCCGACCGAAAGCAGCACCGCGCACAGCACCAGCGCCGTGGTCAGGTTGTCCAGCACCGGCGAGAGCAGGAAGGCGAGCGAACCGGTGGCCCAGAACAGCCCGCGGTAGCCGAGCCCGCGCCGCAGCAGCCACGCGCGCAGCGCCTCGAACACGTTGCGCTCGCTCATCGCATTCACGTAGGTCATCGCCGCCAGCAGGAACAGCAGCAATTCCGCGTACTCGAGCAGGTAGTGCCCGACCGCCTCGTGCACGTCCCCGCCGCCGGCGACGGCCAGCACCGCCCACACCAGCCCCGCGGCCAGCACCACCGGCTGCGATTTGCGCAGGTGGGTCGCCTCCTCGAGGATCACCAGCACGTAGGCGAGCACGAAGATCGCCAGCGCGGCGTAGCCGGCCCAATGCCGGGTCAGGTCCGGCGCCGGCGCGGCCGACGCGGCCGCCCACGCCGCCGGCGCGAACAGCGCGGACCCGAGCGCGAGCGGCAGGGCGGAACGGAATCGATGGGGCATCAGGTCGGCCTGCAGGTGGAGCAGGCGCCAGTGTAGCCGCGGCCCCGCGCGCGTCAGTGCGCGACGGCCAGCAGCTCGAACCCCAGCCAGGCGAGGAACGCGGCGAACAGCACGCCGCCCTCGACCTTGCTGATCCGCAGGTCGCCGCGCAGCATCGGGTACAACGCCAGCGCGAAGGCGAACGCGGCCGGCACCTCGAAGCGCACGAACGAGGCGGGCAGCGGCACGTCGCGGAACGCCGCCATCCCGCCCACCACCACCAGCAGGTTGAACAGGCTCGAGCCGACCACGTGGCCGACCACCATGTCGCCATGGCCGCGGCGCGCGGCCGCGAGCGCGCCCGCGACTTCCGGCAGCGCGGTGCCGATCGCCACCACGACCAGGCCGGTGAGCAGCGGCGCGAAGCCCAGCGCCGCGCCGATCAGCGGCGCGTGCTGCACCACCAGCCGCGCGCCGAAATAGAGCAGCACCGCCGCCAGCACGAAACGGAACAGGTTGAGCCCGAGCCCGGTGCGGGTGGCGCCGAACGCCGCGATCGCCTCGCGCACGTCCGCGGTCTCGCGGTGGCTGCGCGCCAGCGTCCACGCCAGCACCGCGGCGAACACCGCCAGCAGCACCAGTCCATCGAAGCGGCTGAGCGCGCCGTCGTAGCCGAGCAGCACCACCAGCACGCACGCGAGCATGAAGCACAGCAGCAGCGGCACCAGCGCGCGCCAGCGCACCAGCAGCGGGGCCGCCAGCGCCGCCAGGCCGAGGGTCAGGCCGAAGTTGACCACGTTGCTGCCGACCGCGTTGCCGAGCGCCAGCGCCTGCCCGCCCACCCAGGCCGCGCGCGCGTTGACCGCCAGCTCCGGCAGCGAGGTGCCGAACGCGACCAGCACCACGCCGGTGGCGAGATGCGACAGGCCGAACCGCTGGCCGAGCCCGGACGCGCCCTTGACGATGGAATCGCCGCCGAGGGCGAGCAGGACCAGGCCGAGGAGGAAGAAGCCGAGCGCAGCCGCCATGTCGCGTCTCCACGAAGGTCGGGGCGATTCTACGCACGGCCGGGCCGACGGCCGTGTCGACGCGGGCCGCTGTCGCACCGCGATGGCGCAGGGCCGGTCCCGCCGGCAGCCCGCCCTCAGCGCGGCGCGAAGTGCTTGCGCAGCCCCGCCCAGCAGGCTTGGTAGTCGCGCTGGCGGTGGGCGGCCTCGAGCGCCTGCGCGGTCGGCCGGATCACGTGGCGCGTCTCGAACATGAAGGCCATGGTCTCGGTGATGACGTCCGGCTTCGACAGGTCGGCGTTGCTGGCCTTCTCGAACGTCGCCGCGTCCGGCCCGTGCCCGGTCATGCAGTTGTGCAGCGACGCGCCGCCGGGCGCGAAGCCCTCGGCCTTGGCGTCGTACACGCCATGGACCAGGCCCATGAACTCGCTGGCCACGTTGCGGTGGAACCACGGCGGGCGGAACGTGTCCTGCGCCACCAGCCAGCGCGGCGGGAAGATCGCGAGGTCCATGTTGCCGACGCCAGGAGTGTCGCTGGGCGATGTCAGCACCAGGAAGATCGAAGGATCCGGGTGGTCGTAGCTGATCGAGCCGATCGTGTTGAAGCGGCGCAGGTCGTACTGGTACGGGGTGTAGTTGCCGTGCCAGCCGACCACGTCGAGCGGCGAATGGTCGATGTCGGCGCGCCACAGGTGGCCCTGGAACTTGGCGACCAGCTCGAAGCCGCCCTCGCGGTCCTCGAAGGCCGCGTTCGGCGCGAGGAAGTCGCGCGCATTGGCCAGGCCATTGCTGCCGATCGGGCCGAGGTCGGGCAGGCGCAGGAAGGCGCCGAAGTTCTCGCAGACGTAGCCGCGCGCCTCGCCGTCGGGCAGCGCGACGCGGAAGCGCACGCCGCGCGGGACCACCGCGATCTCCTGCGGCTCCACGTCGAGCACGCCCAGCTCCGTCTCGATGTGCAGGCGCCCGAGCTGCGGGACGAGCAGCAGCTCGCCGTCGGCGCTGTAGAAGAACCGGTCCTGCATGTCGCGGTTGGCGGCGTACAGGTGGATGCCGACGCCGGTGCCGGCCGCGGGGCCGCCGTTGCCGGCCATCGTGAACAGTCCTTCGACGAAATCGGTCGGCGCCTGCGGCAGCGGCAGCGGGCTCCAACGCAGCTGGTCGGGCGTAACCGGGCCGTCACCGAAGTCGTTGTGGAAGCGCGGCTGGGCGAAGGCGGTGAACGGCCCGTGCATCGCCGCCGGCCGGATCCGGTACAGCCAGCTGCGCCGGTTGGCGTGGCGCGGCGCGGTGAACGCGGTGCCGGACAACTGCTCGGCATACAGCCCGTGCGCCACCCGCTGCGGCGAATTGCGCCCGACCGGCAGCGTGCCGGCGACCGCCTCGCTGGCGAATTCGTTGCCGAAGCCGGACTGGTAGCCGGTGCTTTCGATGCTCATGCGTGCCTCGCGGATCAATCGGCAAAAAGCCCCTCGGCGAGGGGCTTTGCGGGAGCGGCCGTCAGAGCACGCCGCGCTTCATCTGGTCGCGCTCGATGCTCTCGAACAGGGCCTGGAAGTTGCCCTCGCCGAAGCCCTCGTTGCCCTTGCGCTGGATGATCTCGAAGAAGATCGGGCCGAACGCGTTCTGGGTGAAGATCTGCAGCAGCTTGCGCGACTTCGTCTCCATGTCCGCGTCGATCAGGATCTTGTTCCTGGCCAGCCGGGCGACGTCCTCGCCGTGGTGGGGCACGCGCTGGTCGATCACCTCGAAGTAGGTGTCCGGGGTGTCGAGGAACTCGATCCCGGCCTCGCGCATCTTCTCCACCGTCTCGTAGATGTCATCGGTGAACAGCGCGATGTGCTGGATGCCCTCGCCGTTGTAGGCGCGCAGGTACTCGTTGATCTGGCTCTTCTCGTCGCTGGATTCGTTGAGCGGGATGCGCACCACGCCGTCCGGCGCGGTCATCGCCTTGGACAGCAGGCCGGTCTTGGCGCCCTTGATGTCGAAGTAGCGGATCTCGCGGAAGTTGAACAGCTTCTCGTAATAGTCCGACCACTTCTGCATGTTCCCGAGGAACAGGTTGTGGGTGAGGTGGTCGATGAAGGTCAGGCCGAAGCCGCGCGGCTGCGGGTCGGCGCCGGGCAGCGGCAGGTAGTCGGCGTACAGGTCGGCGCGGCCGTCGTCGACGAGGTACAGCATGCAGTCGCCGATGCCCTTGATCTTGAGGGTGTCGACCGCGCCGTCGAATTCGACTTCCTCGCCGCCGTTGGCGGGGACGTGGGCGAGCACTTCGGTCACCGGCTTGCGGAAGCGGATCGCGAAGCCGCAGGCCGAGGGGCCATGCTCGGCGGCGAACCGGGCCGCGAAGCCGTCCTCGCTCTCGTTGAGCAGGAAGTTGATCGTGCCCTGGCGGAACAGGGTGATCGGGCGCTCCTTGTGGCGGGCCACGGCGGCGAAGCCCAGGCGCTCGAGGTAGCCGCGCATCGCCGCGCCCTGCCCGGCCGGGGCGGCGAACTCGACGAATTCGAAGCCGTTGATCCCCATCGGGTTGTCGAAGGTCGTGACCTCCATCCCGAGGTTGGGACGGGCGGCGGCGGGCTGGGCGGCGAGGTGCATGGCGGGCTCCGGGGGCGCCTGGCGGCGCCCGGTTTGACGGCGGTTGGCTGGGGACCGTTATAGTTTCAGGTGAAACCATATGCAAGGCCATGCCGTGAACACGGTCCCACCGGCCACCCTCGAACTCGAAGGCTTCCTGCCTTACCGGCTGTCGGTGCTCAGCAACCGGGTCAGCGGCGCCATCGCCCGGGTCTATTCCGAGCGCTTCGCCCTCGGGGTGACCGAGTGGCGGGTGATGGCCGTGCTCGGCCGCTACCCGGACCTGTCGGCCAGCGAGGTGGCCCAGCGCACGGCGATGGACAAGGTGGCGGTCAGCCGGGCGGTGGCCAGCCTGCTGGAGTCGGGCCGGCTGGAGCGCGAAACCCACGACGACGATCGCCGGCGCTCGGTGCTGCGGCTGTCGGCGCAGGGCCAGGCGATCTACCGGCAGGTGGCCCCGCTGGCGATCGCCTTCGAGCAGCGCCTGCTCGCCGGCCTGGACGCGGCCGAGCGTGCCCTGCTGTTCCGCCTGCTGGACAAGCTGGACGAGCTGGAGCTGCAGGCCGAAGCCGAGGCCGGCCAGCCGCCCGCGGGCTGACCGGCCGGCCATCCGCGGCGACTGGAGACCGCGGATCGCAGGAACGGAAACGGCGGCCTGCGCCGCCGTTCCGTCCCGCGCAGGCAGGCCGCCGCGCTATTTCACGCCGTGCATCAGCTTCTGGATCAGCGGCGCGATCAGGAACAGCAGCACGCCGGCGCCCAGCAACGCCCAGAAACCGAAGGTGTAGCCGGCGTGCGCCGAGGCCACGGTCATGCCGCCCTCGCCGCTGACGTGGCTGGCGAAGATGCCCGACAGGCTGTTGCCGATCGCGGTGGACAGGAACCAGCCGCCCATCGCCAGGCCGACCACGCGCAGCGGCGCCAGCTTGGTCACCATCGACAGGCCGATCGGCGACAGGCACAGCTCGCCGGCGGTCTGGATCACGTAGACCAGGAACAGCGTCCAGAACGGGATCTTGCCGGCGCCGTCGACCAGGCTGGACAGCGAGAACATCAGCAGCAGGAAGGCGAGGCCGTTGAGGATCAGGCCGAGGCCGAACTTGCGCGGGATCGACGGGTTGGCCCTGCCCAGCCGGATCCACAGCCAGGCGAACACCGGCGCCAGCGCCAGGATCGCGATCGGGTTGACCGACTGGAACCAGCCGACCTGGAACTCCCAGCCGCCGAAGTCGCGGTCGACGATGTTCTGGGCGAGGAAGTTGAACGAGCTGCCGGCCTGCTCGAAGAAGCACCAGAACAGCACGTTGAAGACGAAGATGATCAGCATCGCCAGCGAGCGGTCGCGGCTGACGCTGCCCTCGCGCAGGCCCTCGACCAGCACCATCACGCACAGCACCACGAACAGCGCGGCGAGGATCCACGCCACGATGCTGGCGTCGATCGACATCAGGAAGTAGACCACCGGGATCGCGACGATCACGCCGGCCAGCACCGCCAGCACGCGGCCCTTGCCTCCCGCGCCCGCCGGCGGGCGGCCGATGCCCTGCAGCTGGCGCCGGCCGAACCAGAACCAAACGGTGGAGACCAGCATGCCGATGCCGGCGGCCAGGAACACCGCCTTGTACGCCGGCATGCCGGGGATGCCGGCCCATTCGGCGAGCAGGCCGGTGATGATCGGCGCGACGAAGGCACCGGCGTTGATGCCCATGTAGAAGATGGTGAAGCCCGAATCGCGGCGCTCGTCGCCCTGCGCGTAGAGCTGGCCGACCTGCGCCGAGATGTTCGGCTTGAACAGGCCGTTGCCGACGATGATCGTCGCCAGGCCGAGCAGGAACAGCGACTGGTTCGGCACCATGATCGTGAAGTAGCCGACCGCCGAGACCACCGCGCCGAGCAGGATCGAGCGCTGGTAGCCGATCACCCGGTCGGCGACGTAGCCGCCGAAGATCGCGGTTGCGTACACCAGCGCGAGGAACGCGCCGTAGGTCCGGCTGGCGTAGGCCTGGCCGCTGGCGTCGCCGCCGAAGAACTGGGCGACGATGTACAGGGTCAGCGCCCAGCGCATGCCGTAGAAGGCGAAGCGCTCCCAGAACTCGGTCATGAACAGCATCCACAGCGGGCGCGGATGGCCCAGGCGCTGCTGGAAGACGGGCGGCGGTGCGCCGGCGGAGGGATCGCGCTGCGGCGGACCCATCGGCTCGGCGGCGTTCGACGAAGTGGTGTTCAAAGAAGCGGCCCCCTTGTGGCGCGGCGCGAAATGGCCGAACCCGCCGAGGATCGCCCGCTCGCGCGCGTGGCGTCAACGCATGGTGAGGAGCGCCGCGCGCATTCAGGCGGGCCGTCGCGCCGTTTTGCTGCCCTGCAACATCCCCGATGGCGATCGCGTTGGCCGGCGCTTGCAGCGCTTCCGTCGAACCGGTCGCAGCAGCCTCGCCGCTAGGGGCCGGGCGCGGTGCCCGCGCCCGCCGGCGGCGCCATGCCGATCACCGTGCGCACTTCGAACAGCTCGGGGAAGAAGGTCAGTTCCAGCGCCTGCTTGAGGAAGCCCACGCCCGAGGAGCCGCCGGTGCCGCGCTTGAAGCCGATGATCCGCATCACCGTGCGCATGTGGCGGAAGCGCCACAGCTGGAACTGCGATTCGAGGTCGACCAGGTCCTCGCACAGGTGGTACGCGGCCCAGTGCGCGGCGGTGTCCTCGTAGATGCGCTCGAACACCGGCACCAGCGCGGGGTCGAACACGTGCGCCTTCGACCAGTCGCGCCGGAGGTGCTGCGCCGGCACCGCGTGGCCGTGGCGCGCGAGGTAGGCGAGCACCTCGTCGTACAGGCTGGGCGATTCGAGCGCGGCGCGCAGGCTGGCGCTGCCCTCGGCATCGTGGGCGAACACCTTCAGCATCGCCGCGTTCTTGTTGCCGAGCAGGAACTCGATCGTGCGGTACTGCAGCGACTGGAAGCCCGAGGACGGCCCGAGGATGTCGCGGAACTCCATGTATTCCGACGGCGTCAGCGTTTCCAGCACCGACCACATCTCGGTCATCTGCCGCAGCACCTGCTTGCAGCGCGCGAAGATCTTCTGGCAGGCCTCGAGCTCGTCGCGGCGCAGGTGCGCGAGCGCTGCGCCAAGCTCGTGGATCATCAGCTTCATCCACAGCTCGGACACCTGGTGTTGGACGATGAAGAGCACCTCGTCGTGGTGCGGCGGGCTGGACAGCGGCTGCTGCGCCGACAGCAGCCGGTCCAGGCGCAGGTAGCCGCCGTAGGTGATCCGGCCGGCGAGGTCGGTGTGGATGTCCGCCTCGAGCGGGCGCTGGTTGTCCTGGATCGTCATGCCGCGATTCTACGGCGTGCGGGCCCCCGGCCGCGGCCGTGCGCCCCCGTATGCCGGGCCCGCCAGGACGGCCGGCCGCGACCGCTTGGTATCATGGCGGTCTTGCCGCAAGAGAACGTCCGGATGAGCATCGCCGCCCACTTCGAGATCGAATACCTGCAGTACCTCGGCCCCGACGGCACCCCCGTCGCCGAGCTCCCCAAGGCCTTCCGCGACCCGAAGGCGCTGGTCCCCCTGTTCAAGCAGATGCTGTTCGTGCGCGTGTTCGACGGCAAGGCGATCGCGCTGCAGCGGACCGGCAAGCTCGGCACCTACGCCGCCAGCCTCGGCCACGAGGCGACCCACGTCGGCATCGGCGCCTCGATGCAGCCCGAGGACGTGTTCGCGCCCAGCTACCGCGAGTACGGCGCCCAGTTCATGCGCGGCGTGCGCCCGCGCGAGGTGCTGATGTACTGGGGCGGCGACGAGCGCGGCAACGACTTCGCCGGTCCCAAGAACGACTACCCGTGGTGCGTGCCGATCTCGACCCAGTGCCTGATGGCTTCGGGTGCCGCGCTCAGCTTCAAGCTGCGCAAGCAGCCGCGCGTGGCGGTCGCCTGCTGCGGCGACGGCGGCTCGTCCAAGACCGATTTCTACGCGGCGGTCAACTCCGCCGGTGCCTACACCTCGCCGCTGGTGCTCTGCGTGATCAACAACGGCTGGGCGATTTCCGTACCTCGCGCAGCGCAGACGGGCGCGCAGACCCTGGCCCAGAAGGGCCTGGCCGGCGGCCTGTACTGCCTGCAGGTGGACGGCAACGACCTGGTCGCCGTGCTGGAGGCGATGCGCCGCGCCACCGAGCGCGCGCGCAAGGGCGAGGGCGGCAGCGTGATCGAGTTCATGACCTACCGCCTGCACGACCACACCACCGCCGACGACGCCCGCCGCTACCGCGGCGAGGACGAGGTCAAGGACGCCTGGACCCGCGAGCCCTTCCTGCGCCTGCGCAACTACCTGACCGCGCAGGGCGTGTGGAACGAGCAGATGGAGAAGGACTGGGCCGAGGAGTGCGCCGCCAAGGTGGACGTCGAGATCAACGCCTACCTGGAGACGCCGGTGCAGCCGGTCGAGGCGATGTTCGATTACCTGTACGCCGAACTGCCGGCCGACCTCGAGGCGCAGCGCGCCGACGCCATGGCGCGGGAGGGCCGCTGATGAACGCCGCAACGCAAGCGAAGAAGGACGCGATGACCGAAGCCAAGTCCCCCGCCGCGATCACGTTGATCGAGGCGATCACCCAGGCGCTCGCCTACGAGATGCGCCACGACGAGCGCGTGCTGGTGCTGGGCGAGGACGTCGGCGTCAACGGCGGCGTGTTCCGCGCCACCGCCGGCCTGTCCGCCACCTTCGGCCCCGAGCGCGTGCTCGACACGCCGCTGGACGAGACCACCATCGCCGGCCTCACCGTCGGCATGGCCTCGCAGGGCCTGCGCCCGGTCGCCGAGGCCCAGTTCGACGGCTTCATGTACCCGATGGTGGACTTCATCGTCTGCCACGCCGCGCGCATGCGCTACCGCACCCGCGGCCGCCTGACCTGCCCGATGGTGCTGCGCGTGCCGTGGGGCGGCGGCATCCGCGCGCCCGAGCACCACAGCGAGGCGAACGAGGCGATCTTCACCAACGTGCCCGGCCTGCGCGTGGTCATGCCGTCCTCGCCGCAGCGCGCCTACGGCATGCTGCTGGCGGCGATCCGCGACCCGGACCCGGTGATCTTCTTCGAGCCCAAGCGCATCTACCGCCAGTACAAGGAGCTCGTGCCCGACGACGGCGAGGCGCTGCCGCTGGACGTGTGCTACGTGCTGCGCGACGGCATCGATGTGACTTTGGTGACCTGGGGCGCGCAGGTGAAGGAGACGCTGGAGGCCGCCGACGCGCTGGCGAAGGAAGGCATCAGCGCGGAAGTCATCGACGTCGCGACGCTGACCCCGCTGGACTTCGGCACGATCGCCGAGTCGGTGCAGAAGACCGGCCGCTGCGTGATCGTGCACGAGGCGCCGCGCACCGCCGGCTTCGGCGGCGAGATCGCCGCACGCCTGGCCGAGGAATGCATGTACGACCTGCTCGCGCCGGTCGAGCGCGTCACCGGCTACGACACCCACATCCCGCTGTTCCGGCTGGAAATGAAGTACCTGCCGGGCGTGGACAAGATCGTGGCCGCGGCCAAGCGCACCCTGGCGGCGAGCTGACGTGCGCGGCGAGGCGATCAACCTGGCGGACAAGCTGGCCCGCGTCGACGGGCCCTGGTCGCCGCGCGTGGTCGCCGAGCTCAACGATTACCAGTTCAAGGTGGTCAAGCTGCACGGCGAGTTCGTGTGGCACGCGCATGAGCACACCGACGAAGCCTTCCTGGTCCTGCAGGGCAGCATGGAGGTCGGCTACCGCGACCGCACCGTGACCCTGCGCGCAGGCGAGCTGTGCGTGGTCCCGCGCGGGGTCGAGCACATCACCCGCGCCGGCGCGGAGTGCCACGCGCTGATCATCGAACCACGTGGCGTGGTCAACACCGGCGACGCCGGCGGCGCATTGACCGCAGACAACGACGTGTGGGCCTGAGCCCACGCCCAACGAGCGAGAACTTCCGATGGCCCAACACAAGACCTTCCTGCTCCCCGACCTCGGCGAAGGCCTGCCCGACGCGACCATCGTCGAATGGCACGTCAAGGTCGGCGACACCATCCGCCTCGACGAGAACCTGGTGTCGATGGAAACCGCCAAGGCGGTGGTGGACGTGCCCTCCCCGGTGTCCGGCAAGGTGCTCAAGCTCGCCGGCGGACCGGGCGACGTGATCGTCACCGGCACCATGCTCGCCGAGTTCGAGGTCGACCCGAACCTGCCGCAGCGCGCCGAGGGCCAGGACACCGGCCACCACCATGGCGCGCCCGCCGCGGCGCAGACCCACGGCGGCGTCGGCAAGCAGGCGCCCGAAAACAGCGGCCGGGTGATCGCCTCCGACGAGGGCGGCGCGATCTCCGACGCCGGCGCGCCGGCGCCGAAGAGCGAGCGCGAGGACGCCGGCACCGTGGTCGGCGCGATGCAGTCCTCCGACACCGTGCGCAGCGAGGCCGCGGTCGCGGTCGGCGGGGTCAAGGCGATGCCGGCGGTACGCGCGCTGGCGCGCAAGCTCGGCGTGGACCTCGCGCGCGTGCGCGCCACCGGTGCCGACGGCGTGGTCACCATGAACGACGTCAAGCAGGCGGCGGCCGACGGCAGCGCGCGCGTGGGCGCGGCGCCGGCGGCGCGCCCGGCCGAGCGCGCCGCCGCCCCGGCCGCCCCGGCGCCCCCCGCCGCGCCCACCCCGCAGTCGCAGGCCCGCAGGCCGATGCGCACGCAACCGCCGGGCGTGGCCGCCAGCGGCCCGCCCGAGCCGCTCAAGGGCGTGCGCCGCAACATGGCGCGGGTGATGGCCGACGCGCACGCCAAGGTCGTACCGACCACGCTGGTGGACGACGCCGACCTGCACGCCTGGATCGGCAAGCAGGACATCACCGCGCGCCTGATCCGCGCGATCGTCACCGCCTGCAAGACGGTGCCGGCGCTCAACGCGTGGTTCGACGGCGACAAGCTGGTGCGCACCCTGCACCCGCACGTGGACGTCGGCATCGCGGTGGACACCGACGACGGCCTGTTCGTGCCGGCGCTGCGCAACGCCGACATGCTCGACGCGCGCGGCGTGCGCGAGGGCATCAACCGGCTGCGCGCGCAGGTCGAGGAGCGCACGATCGCGCCGTCGGAGCTCGCCGGCTACACGATCTCGCTGTCCAACTTCGGCATGTTCGCCGGCCGCTACGCGACGCCGGTGGTGGTGCCGCCGTGCGTGGCGATCGTCGGCGCCGGCAAGCTGTGCCACGACGTGGTCGCGGTGATCGGCGGCATCGAGGTGCACCGCCGCCTGCCTATCTCGCTGACCTTCGACCACCGCGCCGCCACCGGCGGCGAGGCGGCGCGCTTCCTGAAGGCGCTGCTGGACGACCTGGCGCTGCCGCAATAAAGCCGCGACGCCGGGCATGCAATGGAACGGCGGGCTCCGGCCCGCCGTTGTTCGTTTGGGGAAGCGGGCCGGACCGTCGGCGCATCGACCGCGACAGCGCGGGAAGTCTGCGCGCGCAGCGGGGGGGGGGGGGGGGCACAGAGGGGAGCCCCCCAAAAAAGCTGGTGGTTTTGGGGCGCCCCCCCCCGCCCCGCCCCCCCCGCGCCGGGGGGGTTATGGTGGGGCAGCCCGGGGGCGGGGCGGGG
>JBQCFN010000211.1:0-4143 GCA_051959035.1 Lysobacteraceae bacterium
TTCCTTGGCGACGAAGCAGGCGGCGTCCGCCTGCGACAGGATCTCGGCGAAATCGGCCTCTTCCGGCTGGAACGGCACCAGGCCGATGCTCGCGGTGGTGCCGTATTCCTCGCCGTCGTAGCGGCAGCGGCAATGGTCCACCGCGTACAGCAGGCCCTGCGCGCGTTCGCGGGCGACGATCGGGGTCACGTTGTGCAGCAGCACCACGAATTCGTCGCCGCCCAGGTGGCCGAGCAGGTCGCCCGGCTGCAGGCGCGCGCGCAGCGCGTTGGCGACCGCGGCGATCAGCGCGTCGCCGGCGCGGTGGCTGGCGGTGTCGTTGACCAGCTTGAGGTTGTCGAGGTCGAGGTAGGCCAGCGCGAGCGGCACGTTGGCCGGATCGAGCAGCGCCTCGCGCACCTGCGCCTCGAACGCGCCGCGGTTGGGCAGGCCGCTGAGCGGATCGGTGCTGGCGCGCTGCATCAGCCGGCGCGCGGTGGTGCGGTATTCGGAGACGTTGAACGCCAGCACCATCGGCAGCACGGCGAGCAGGCACAGGTGGGCCAGCAGCACCAGCGCCTCCAGCGTGCCCAGCGTCCGGTCGAACCCGGTCATGTGCACCCGCGCGAACAGCGCCAGCAGCGCCACCGTCGCCGTCACCGACAGCGAGGTGCGCAGCGGGCTGAAGCGCAGCGCGCTCCACAGCATCACCACCAGCGGCAGGCTGGTCAGGCCGAGGGTGAAGGCGTGGGTCAGGCTCATGCCCCAGGCCATCAGCAGGTAGCTGGCGGCCAGGGCGACGTTCCACAGCAGGCTTTCGGCGGCGCTGCCGGGATGGCGGCGGCGCGCGCGCGGGTGGCGCAAGGCCTGCACCGCCAGCACCAGCAGGGGCGTCACCGCGGCGACGCCGAGCAGGTCGGCCAGGCCCCAGCGCAGCTGGGTGAGGGCGACGCCGGGCAGGCGGTCGACCCCGGCGTTCCACAGCGCGAAGCCGCGCGCCAGCCCGGACAGCAGCGCCATCAGCGCGCCGCCCAGCAGGACCTGGAAGCCGTAGCGCACCGTGCCCGGCCGCAACGCGCGCCGCGTCGCCAGCCAGCCGCCGGCGAGCACGGCGAGCCAGTGGCCGAGCAGGGTCAGCGGCAGCAGCGGGTACCAGGCCTGGGCCACCGCGTGCACCAGCAGGTCGGCGACCGGCACCAGCACCGCCCAGCGCGGCCCGCGCAGGACCACCACCGCCAGCGCGATGCCCGAGGCGGGCCAGAACAGCGGCACGTGGCTGGTCGGATCGATCAGCCACAGGCCCGCGAACGCGAACCCGACGTATACCGCCAGGTAGCCCAGGAAGGCCAGCGCGGTGCGGGCGGGCGGCGTTCGGGTCATGGGGCCTCCGCGGACGTTATCGGCCGCGAAGTGAGCAGCTGGAGGCGGGCGCCGTGCAGCAGCGCCTGCGCGCCGCCGTGGAGGTCGCGGATCAGCGCGGCGCGGTCGGTGTACTCGGTCGGCCTCAGCGCGGCCCAGCCGTCGCGCCCATGCTGCTTGACCCAGTACATCGCCGCGTCGGCGAGCTCGACGATTTCCCCCCAGCCGACCCCGTGCTGGGCTTCCTGGAACAACGGGTATTCGGCCAGGCCGACCGAACAGGTGATGCGCAGCGGCTCGCCGCTGCCGAGGTCGAAGGGATGCCGCGCGATGGCGTCGCGGATGCGTTCGCCCAGCGTCTCGAGATGGCGGCCCTCCATCGGGCGGAACACCAGCAGGAACTCCTCGCCACCCCAGCGCGCGAGGTAGTCGCTGCTGCGCGCCAGCGAACCCAGTACCTGCGCGACCTGCAGCAGCACCTGGTCGCCTGCGCGGTGGCCGTGGCGATCGTTGATCTGCTTGAAGTGGTCGACGTCGACCAGCGCGAACACCAGCACCTGGTCGTACTCCGCGCGGCGCGTGCGCTGGCGGTCGTAGTACGCGATGTCGGCCGGGATCTGGTTGGCGAGGTAGCGGCGGTTGCGCAGGCCGGTGAGCGGATCGGTCTGGCTGGCCATCTCCAGGCGCGCGTTGGCGGCGTGCAGCTCCACCGTGCGCGCCTGCACCTGCGCCTCGAGCTGGGCGCGCTGGCGCGCATGGCGCAGCTGCTGCCAGCGGTAGCCCGCGTACAGCAGCACCAGCGCCAGCGCGGCGAGCATCGCGCGGAACAGCCAGGTTTCCTGGAAGTAGGGCGCGATCGAGAAGCGCAGCAGGGCCGGCCGCGGGTTCCACACGCCGGCGTTGTTGGCGGCGATCACCTCGAACACGTAGTCGCCCGGCGGCAGGTTGGTGTAGTTGGCGCTGCGCCGGCGCGGATCGTCGAGCCGGTGCCAGGTGTGGTCGTAGCCGAGCAGGCGGTAGCGCAGCTGCGCGCTGCGCGGGTCCTGGAAGCTGAGCGCGCTGAATTCGAAGCCCAGGTCGCGCGCGTCGTCCGGCAACGCCAGCCGCGTGCGCGCATCCGGCGGCAGCACCCGCCAGCCGGAGGGCGTGCGCAGGCGCTCGATCGTCACCGGCGGCGGCACCGGGTTCTTGTGGATCGCGTGGGTATCGAGCGCGACCACGCCGTCGCGCGAGGGCAGCCACAGCACGCCGTCGCGGGCGAAACCCTTCGACATGCCGGCGCCGTTGCAGCACGCGCCCTGCTGGCCGGCGTTCGGGTCGCCGCGCTCGTTGAGCAGCATCTCGCCGTGCACCGGGCGGACCGCGGCATCGCCCGCGCGCGGCAGGTCGGCCAGCGGCACCCGCGCGATGCCGCGGATGCCCGCCAGCCACAGCCAGTGCGCGTCCTCGGTCATGAAGAAGGGCGCGTTGCCCGGCAGCCCGACCTCCGGGCCGAGCCGGTACCAGCGCCCGCCGGCCTGCAGGAACAGGTGCTCGTCCAGCGAGCCGATCGCGATGCGGCCGTCGTGCAGCACGTACACCGCGGAGATGTCGAGGTCGGGCGGCAGGCCGGCGCCGGCGACCGGCGCCGCGCGTCCGTCGCGCAGCACGTACAGCCCGGACTGGGTGCCGAGCAGCATGCGGTCGCCGTCGAAGGCGAACACCCGCACGCGCGGATCCTTCAGGCCCTGCGCCTGGCCGTAGCGGTCCAGCACGCCGTCGTGCCAGTGGAACAGGCCCTCGGTGGTGGGGAACCACAGGCTGCCGTCGGCGGCGCGCACGATGCCGTTGATCTGCGCCGACGCCATCGGCGCGAACGCCGCCGGCCGTTCCAGCCTGCCGTCCTGCCAGACCGCCAGCCCGCGGCGGGTGCCGATCCAGGTCCGGTCGGCTTCGGCGAGCAGGTTGTAGGCCTGCGGGTGCGGCAGCGCGGCGCCGGGCACCACCTCGCGGAAGCGGCCGTCTTCCAGCACGCTGACGCCGTCGTTGGTGCCCACCCACAGGGGGCCGTCCGGCGCCGGCGACAGCGACCACACGATCGGATCGTGCAGGCCTTCCCCGGTGCTGTAGCGGCGGGTCCAGCCGTTCCACAGGCGGGCGATGCCGTCGAGCTGGCTGCCGAGCCAGAGGCTGCCCTCGCGGTCCTCCAGCATCGCGATGACCTGGCGGAAGGCGCCCGGCTGGAGGTCGGGCACGAACTCGGCGAGGGTGCCGTCGCGGAAGCGCGCCAGTCCCGCGCTGCAGGCGACCCAGAGGTTGCGGTCGCGGTCGGCCAGCATGGCGTTGACCGGGGCCTGGTCGAAGGCGGTCCCGGTGGACACCGGCTGCCAGCCGTCGGCGAAGGCGAACAGGCCGCGCGAGGTGCCCGCCCACAGCCGGCCCTGGGTGGCGACCAGGCGGTTGACCGCCGCGCCGCTGGCGCTGTCCGGCAGCGGCAGCCTGGCGAGCTGGCCGGCACGCACCCGCACCACCGCGCCGGTGGTGCCCACCCACAGGCTGGCCCCGTCGGGCAGCAGGCTGAGCGCGGGCTTGGGCCCGGCCACCGGGACCAGCCGGTCGCCCACGACCTGGAACACGCCGTCGGGGGTGGCGGCGACGATGCCGCCGTCGGCCCGCTCGGCCAGCGCGAGGATGTCGAGTTCCGGCCAACGCGCCGGGTCGGCGGCCGGCACCGAGCTGAAGCGCCCGCCGTCATGCAGGGTCAGGCCCTTGTAGGTGCCGATCCACAGCCGCCCGCGGCGGTCGACCAGCAGCGAGCGGATCCAC
>JBQCFN010000212.1:0-3271 GCA_051959035.1 Lysobacteraceae bacterium
ACCCACGTCCCGCTGCGCCGGCTGCCAAGCGTGGCCGAAGCCGACCGCGAGCGCAGCCTGGTGTTGCTGGTCGACGACCATCCGACCAACCGCCAGGTGATCGCGCGCCAGCTCGCGCTCGCCGGTTACGCCAGCGAGGCCGCGGAGGACGGCGAGGACGGCCTGGCCGCCTGGCGCAGCGGCCGCTACGCGCTGGTGCTCACCGACGTGCACATGCCGCGCCTGGACGGTTACGCGCTGGCCGGCGCGATCCGCGCCGAGGAAGCCGCGCGCGGCCTGCCGCGCACGCCGGTGGTGGCGCTGACCGCCGCCGCGCTGAAGGGCGAGGCCGAGCGCTGCCTCGCCGCGGGCATGGACGACTACCTCGCCAAGCCGGTCGGGATCGGCGCGCTGGCGGCGATGCTGCGGCGCTGGCTGCCGCACACCGTCGACGCGGACGCGGCTGCGGCCGGTGCGACGGCGCCCCCGCCGCCGCAACTCGCGCATCCGCCGGCGCCGCTGGACGGCGAGGTGCTGCTCGCGCTCACCGGCGGGAACGCGCCGGAAGCGCGCGCGCTGCTGGAGGATTTCCTCGCCACCACCGACGGCGACCTCGGCGCGCTCGCCGCCGCCTGCGACGGCGGCGACCTGGCCGCCGCCACCCGCCGCGCGCACCAGGTGCTGGGCGCGGCGCGGCTGGTCGGCGCGATCGACCTCGCCGACGCGGCCGCGCGGGTGGACGCGGCCGCGCGGGCCGGCGACTGGGCGCACCTGCGGCCGCTCGCCGCCGACCTCGCGACCGCGTTCGAACGGCTGCGCCTGTATGCGGCGACGGTCGGGGTGGGCACCGCGCCGGCGCGGTAAGCGGCTGCGGAAACGCGCGCCCGTGCCGTCAACGGGAATGGGGACGGCGCCTCGCGCCAGCGCGGGTTCACGTGCCGCTGGCCAACATGGGCGATTGATGAAGCAGGTGTTGCACGTGCGGCTCCGGGGTCTGATCGCGAAGGGTTGGTGGCTGGCGCTGGCATGCCTGCTGGCGGCCGGCTGCCAGCGCGCCGCGCCGCAGGACGAGGCGGTGACCCTCGGCGACCGCGATCCGGCGCGCGCCCAGACCCCGCCGCGGCCGGCGCCGCCGCCGGCGGACTACCTCGCCACTACCCAGTGGCCGCCCGCGCGCCTGCGCGGTGGCGACGCGTGGCTCAGCTGCGGCTACGACTACGCCGGCGACGGCGACGGCCGGCGCCTGCAGTCGCTCGAATTCTTCGCGATGGTCGACGCGCTCGATCCCTGTCGCGCCGCCGGCACCCTGCGCCTGCGCTACCACGGCAAGATCGATGCCGGGTTCACCGCGCTGGTGGAGCGGGTGGGGGCGATCGCCGACCGCATGGACATCCGCGAGCGCATCCTCGACCTCGACTCGGCCGGCGGCCAGGTCGAGGAGGCGATCCGCGCCGGCGACGCCATCGCCGGCGGCCGCTGGGCGATCTGGGTGCGCGAGGATTCGATCTGCCACAGCGCCTGCGTGCTGGTGCTCGCCGCCGGCGACACCCGCTCGATCGCCGGCAAGGTCGGCATCCACCGGCTGATCCGCGACCGTTCGCAGGCGACCACCCGCGCCGAGCTCAGCGCCGAGCTCAAGGACGTGACCCAGCAGGTGCGCGAGTACCTCGCGCGCAACGGCGTCGCGGTGGCGCTGGCCGACGAGATGATGACCATCCCCAACCGCAAGCTGCGCCTGCTCACGGCCGAGGAGATGGACGGCTACGGCCTGTCCGGCACCAACGCGGTGCAGGACGACCTCGACCGCATCACCCTGGCGCGGCGCTGCGGCGAGGACACCGTGCACCGCCGCGACGCCTTCATGCGCGCGTTCGACGCCCAGTGCATGGCGCCGGGCGAGGCGTTCGGCGCGATGGAGGAATGCGGGCGCGGCCTCGAGCAGCGCTACGGTTTCCCCGATCCGCAGTGCCCCGGCCAGAGCCCGATGGACGACTACGCGCGGCGCATGGGCACCGCGCTGCCGGTGGTCGCCGGCGCCGCGGCCGCTCCCGCGCCGGCGGAGGCGTCCACGCCGGGCGCACCAGGCGGCAGCGGCGGCCGCCCGGCCGCGCACTGAGCCGCCGGCGCCGGCCGCGCGCGCGTGGAACCGTGTAGGCTCGCCGCGAGGGGCAACGTCCGGGGAGCCGCATGAAGACCATCCTGGTGGCCAGTTCGAAGGGCGGCGTCGGCAAGTCCACGCTCGCCACCCACCTCGCCGCGCACGCCGCGCTCGCCGGCCAGCGCACCGTGCTGGTCGACGCCGATCCGCAGGGTTCGGCCACCCGCTGGGCGCAGAAGCGCGCCGGGCTGGACAGCGCGGTGCTGCCGGTGGACGGCACCCACGCGGGACGCGGCTGGCAACGCGCGCTGCCCGCGGACACCCAGCAGGTGGTGGTCGATGCCGCCGCCGGCGCGATGGCCAACGCGCTCGCGCCCTTCCTCGAGCAGGCCGACGCGGTGGTGGTGCCGGTGCTGCCGTCGACGATCGACATCGAAGCCACCGTGCCCTTCCTCGACACCCTGGCCCGGCACCCGCGCGTGCGCCGCGGCGAATTGCACGTGGGCCTGGTCGCCAACAAGCTCAGGCCGTGGACGACCGGCTCGCAGCAGGCGCTGGAGCTGCTCCGGCAGTGGCCCTACCCGCTGGTCGCGGAGCTGCGCGACAGCCAGGCCTATGCGGTGCTGGTCGGGCTCGGCAAGAGCCTGTTCGACTACCACTCCGCGCAGGTGCGCGAGCACCAGGCCGACTGGCAGCCGCTGCTGCGCTGGCTGCGCAAGGCCTGAACCGCGGTGGGCCGCAACGGCATCGACGGGCGCGGCGTGCACGCGGCATCGCGCCGGCGGCTGGTAGTGATGGCGCGCAGCCGCTAGCGTCTTCGAACACGCCGACCCACGGACCGCCAATGCGCGAACTGATCCTGCTCCGCCACGCCCACGCCGAACCGGCCGCGCCCGGACAGGCGGACCTCGACCGTCCGCTTTCGCCCGAAGGCCTGGCCGAGGCGGAAGCCGCCGGCCGCTGGCTGGCCGAACACGGCCTGGTGCCCGACTGCGTGCTGTGCTCGCCGGCGCGGCGCACGCGCGAGACGCTGGAGGCGGTGCTGGGCGTGGTCGGCTACGTCGACCAGCGCCTCGAGGACGCGATCTACGAGGCGACCCCGGGGACGCTGGCCGCGCTCGCCGACAGCCACCGCGAGGTCGGCCGCCTGCTGGTGGTCGGCCACAACCCGGGGCTGGAGCGGCTGGCGGAGCT
>JBQCFN010000213.1:0-8262 GCA_051959035.1 Lysobacteraceae bacterium
CCGGCACGTTGTAGAACAGGTCGCGCACCTCGACGGTCGTGCCGGGCGGATGCGCCTTCGGCACGATGTCGCCGATGCGGCCGCCCTCGACCGCGAGCGCCGCGCCCTGCGCGCTGCCGGCATGGCGCGAGGCCAGCAGGAAGCGGCTGACCGAGGCGATCGACGGCAGGGCCTCGCCGCGGAAGCCGAGCGTGGCGACCGCCTCGAGGTCGTCGAGCGAGGCGATCTTGCTGGTCGCATGGCGCGCGATCGCCAGCGGCAGGTCGTCCGCCGGGATGCCGCCGCCATCGTCGCGGATGCGGATCAGGCGGACGCCGCCTTCCTCCAGGTCGATGTCGACCCGGCGCGCGCCGGCGTCGAGCGCGTTCTCGACCAGTTCCTTGACCACCGACGCAGGCCGCTCCACCACCTCGCCTGCGGCGATCTGGTCGATGAGGGTGTCCGGGAGCTGGCGGATGGGCAAGGCGGCTGCGTGGCATGCGCTCGCGTGGCGAGCGGCCCGTGATGATAGCGGAGCGATCGGAGCGCGAGGCCGCCGGCGAGTGGTCGTCGCCGGCGGAAAGTCGCGGAGCAGCGGCCTAGCGGGTACCGCCGCTCGTGCCACCGGCCGCGGACGCGGCCTCCGCGCGCGCCGCGTACAACGTGCCCGGCGGCGGCTGGCGGGTGAAGTAGCTGGTCACGCCATCGAGGATCGCGCGGGCGAGTTGCGCCTGGTGCTGCGGGTCGCGCAGCCGGCGCTCTTCGTCCGGATTGGAGATGAAGGCCGTTTCGACCAGCATCGACGGCACGTCCGGCGAACGCAGCACGACGAAGTTGGCGCGCTCGACCTCGCCCTTGTGGGTGGGGCCGAGCCGCTTGAGGCCGTCGAGCACCTGCGAGGCCATGTCCTCGGACGCCTTCATGGTCGCGCTCTGCGACAGGTCGAGCAGCACCGAGGCGAGCGTGTCGTCCTTGTCCTGCAGCTTGACCCCGCCGACGAGGTCGGCCGCGTTTTCCTGGTTGGCCAGCCAGCGCGCGGCCTGCGAGGAGGCGCCGCGCTGCGAGAGCACGAACACCGACGAGCCGCTCGCGCTCGGGCTGCTGTAGGAATCGGCGTGGATCGACACGAACAGGTCGGCCTTGGCGGCGCGCGCCTTCTGGTAGCGCTGCACCAGCGGGATGAAGACGTCGGTGTCGCGGGTGAGGTAGGCCTTCAGCCCCGGCGTCGCGTTGACCTGGCGCGCCAGCTCCTTCGCGACCTGCAGGGTGATGTCCTTCTCGCGGGTGCCGGCGACGCCGTGCGCGCCCGGGTCCTGGCCGCCGTGGCCGGCGTCGATGGCGATCACCAGCGGGCGCATGCCGCCGCGGCGGGCGATGTCCTCGAGGGTCTTGACCGGCGCCTGGCCTGGCGTCGCGGCCGGCTGCGCCGGCTGGCCGGCGGCCATGGCGCGCTGCGGCCCGGCCTGGTCCGGCTGGCCGTTGCCGGCTGCCGGCCCGGCGTCGGCCGTGGGCGCCCGCGGCGGAGTGGCCTGGGCGGGAATCGTGATCGCGGAGGTGCCGACCGACTGCGCCGGCGCCGCGATCGCGCCGCTGCGGGCGGCAACCGCGGGCGCGCCGTCGTCCGGCCACTCCAGCACCAGCCGGGCGCCGTCCGGCCCGGGTTCGAAATGCGGCTTGAGCGCGACCACCGGGCTGGCGAGGTCGAACACGATGCGCAGCGTGCCCGGCGTCGGCTGGCCGCTGCGCACGGCACGGACCAGGCCGGTGGCGGCCGGCAGGCGCAGGGCCTTGTCCTGGCGCACGCCCGGCAGGTCGACGACCAGCCGTTCCGGCGAGGACAGGGACATCATCTGGTAGGCCGCCTGCTGGTCCAGCCGCAGCTCGGCGCGGGTACCGGTGGCGCCGCTGCGCAGCTCCACGCCGCGCAGTTCGGCCGCCTGGGCGAGGTTCCAGCACACTCCGGCCAGCAGGGCCAGGGCGAGCAGGACTTGCTGGACGGTGGTCCCCTTCAGGCGCATGGCCGGGATTCAATCACCGGCCGCCCGGCTTTGCAAGCGTTTTTCCTTATGGATCCGTGGCCTGGCGCATGTTCCTGCCTGTCGGGGTCAGCAAGGCGCGGTAAGCCGCCGTTTCGCCCATCCGGGCCAGCCAGGCCTGGCCGACCGGATGTCCCGCCCGCCAGCCGACCCGGCGCCCGCCGGCGGGATCGACCGCCAGGTCGATGGCGAGATCGGGCGGCGGCAGGGCGGGCCCGCCCCGCTCGGGCCATTCGACCAGCCAGAGCGTGGCCGCGGCATCGTCGAGGGCGAGGAACTCGAGCTCGCCCGGGTCGCCGATGCGGTAGAGGTCCAGGTGCAGGGCCTGCCCCCCTTCGGGCAGGCGAGCGTCCGCATACGGGTAGTGCTCGGCCAGCGTGTAGGTGGGGCTGCGGATCGCGCCGGTGACGCCAAGCGCGCGCAGCCACGCCCGCGCCAGGCTCGACTTGCCGGCGCCGAGGTCGCCATGCAGGTGCACGACCGCGTGCGCCGGCTGCGTCTGCGCAAGCACGTGGCCGAGCGCTTCGGTGGCGGCCGGGTCGGGCAGGTGCAGGGGGCTCATGCGTCGGATTCCGGGTTTGCCAGGCGTTGCAGCGCGGGCAGCAGGTCGCTGGCGAGCAGGCCGCGCTCGCCGCGCTCGCGGGCGGCGGCGTCGCCGGCCGCGCCGTGCAGCAGCGCGCCGCAGCTGGCGGCATCGAATGCGGCCAGCCCCTGCGCGCGCAACGCGGCGATGACGCCGGTCAGCAGGTCGCCCATGCCGCCGGTGGCCATGCCGGGGTTGCCGGTGGAGGCCACGCGCGGACGCGCCCCGGGCGCGGCGATGATCGTGCCCGCGCCCTTCAGCACGACGGTGCAGGCGTAGCGCTCGGCCAGCCGGGCGGCGGCGCCGAAGCGGTCCGCCTGCACCGCGCCCGTGTCGCAACCGAGCAGGCGCGCGGCTTCGCCGGGATGCGGTGTCAGCACCGTGTCGGCGGGCAGCGCGCGCGGGCTTTCGGCGAGCAGGTTGAGCGCGTCCGCGTCGAGCACGAGCGGCGTGCCGGACTCCAGCGCGGCGGACAGCAACGCCCTGCCCCACGCGCCCTGTCCAAGGCCCGGCCCGACCGCGACCACGCTCGCGCGTTCCAGCTGCGGCTCCATGTCGGCGGCATCCTCGATCGCGCGCGGCATCGCCTCGGGCCGGCGCGCGAGCAGGGGCGCGATGTGCTCCGCGCGCGTCGCCACGCCGGCCAGCCCGGCGCCGCAGCGCAGTGCCGCCTCCGCGCACAGCAAGATCGCGCCACCGCTGCCATGGTCGCCGCCGATGCACAGCACGTGACCGTACAGGCCCTTGTGGCTGTCGCGGGGACGCGGGCGCAGCCACCGCGCCAGGTCGCCGGTACGCAGGAGGTCGGCCGCGGCCGCGACACCGTCGGCCGAGATCCCGAGCGTGGCGACCTCGGTTTCGCCCGCGTGGTCGAGCGCGGCGCCAGTCGCCAGTCCGCGATGCGCGGCCAGCATCTGCAACGTGGCGCTGGCGCGCACCGCGCGGCCGGGCACGTGGCCGCTGTCGGCATCGACGCCGCTGGGCACGTCGATCGCCAGCACCGGCCCGTCGAAGCCGCGCATCGCATCGATCGCCGCCGCGGGCTCGCCGACCGGCGCGCGCGACAGGCCGATGCCGAACAGCGCGTCGACCAGCAGGTCGCCCTGCGCCAGCGCGGGGTCGAACGGTTGTGGCGCACAACCGGCCGCGACGGATTCGGCCAGCGCGCGCCGCGCGATCTCGGTGCGCGGCGCGCCGGCCTGCAGCACGCGCACCGGGCGCCCAGCCCGCGCGGCGTGCGCGGCGAGCAGGTAGCCGTCGCCGCCGTTGTTGCCCGGCCCGCACACCACCACGATCCGCTGCGCGCGCGGCCAGCGCGCCAGCGCGCAGCGCCAGGCCGCCTCGCCCGCCCGCCGCATCAGCGCGAACCCGTCGCCGGCGGCGACGGTCGCGCGGCGTTCCAGCGCGCGCAGGGTGGCGGTGTCGTGCAGCGGCTCCATCCGCCGATTCTACGCAGCCGCCGGCGGCGCGACGCATGCTTCAGCGACGGTGCCACGATGGCCCTTGCCGGGTTCCTATACTGGGGCGATGCAGCCCGCGCCCGCCCCCGCTCCCGCCGTCGACCTCCCCGCGCTCGCGCTGCGGATCAAGGCGCTGGCGCGCGAGGCCGGCTTCCAGCGCTGCGGCATCAGCGACGTCGCGCTGGCGGACGACGAGGCGCACCTGCGCGACTGGCTGGCGCAGGGCCTGTACGGCTCGATGGACTGGATGGCCCGGCACGGCGACAAGCGCTCGCGCCCGGCCGAGCTCATCCCGGGCACGGTGCGGGTGGTGTCGGTCGGCCTGGACTATGGCCGCGACCCGGGCGAGGCCTGGGACACACTCGCCGACGGCGAGCGCGCCTACGTCGCCCGCTACGCGCTCGGCCGCGACTACCACAAGCTGATGCGCAACCGCCTGCAGCAGCTCGCCGGGCGCATCGCCAGCGAGGTCGGCCCGTTCGGCCACCGCGTGTTCGTCGATTCCGCGCCGGTGCTCGAACGTGCGCTGGCGCGCAACGCGGGCCTGGGGTTCATCGGCAAGCACACCTGCCTGATCGACAAGGACGGCGGCTCGTGGTTCTTCCTCGGCGAGATCTACGTCGACCTGCCGCTGCCGGTGGACGCGCCAGCCAGCGCGCACTGCGGCACCTGCACGCGCTGCATCGAGGTGTGCCCGACGCAGGCGATCACCGCGCCGTATCGGCTGGATGCGCGCCGCTGCATTTCCTACCTGACGATCGAGCACGACGGCGCGATCGACGAGGCGCTGCGCCCGCTGATCGGCAACCGCATCTTCGGTTGCGACGACTGCCAGCTGGCGTGCCCGTGGAACAAGTTCGCCCGGCGCACCGACGAGCCCGACTTCCGCGTGCGCAACGACCTCGACCGGGCGACGCTGGCGCAGCTGTTCGCCTGGAGCGAGGAAGAGTTCCTGCAGCGCACCGAGGGCTCAGCGATCCGCCGCAGCGGCTACCAGCGCTGGCTGCGCAACCTGGCCGTCGCGCTCGGCAACGCGCCGACCACGCCGACGGTGCTGGCGGCGCTGGAATCGCGGCGCGGGATCGACGATGCGCTGGTGCGCGAGCACGTCGAATGGGCGCTGGCGCGCCACGCGGCGCGCTCAGGCGAGGTTGGCGACCTCGACCAGGTTGCCGTCGGGGTCGCGCACGTAGAGCGATAGCAGCGGCCCCTGCGCGCCGGTGCGCGCCACCGGGCCTTCCTCGACCGGGATGCCGAGCGTGGCCAGCCGCGCGGCCACCGCGGCCAGCGGCTCGTCGGTGAGCAGGCAGAAGTCGCCGGCGCCGGGCGTCGGGCGCAGCGCCCTCGGCATCAACTCGCGGCCAGCCTGGTGCAGGTTGACCTTCTGCGCGCCGAAGGCGAGCGCGTGCCGGCCCGCGCCGAACACCACGTGCGTGGCGCCGACGGTCTCGCGGTAGAAGGCGACCGTCGCCTCGATCGAGGCGACGGTGAGGACGAAGTGGTCGAGCGCCAGGCCCACGCCGCGCTCAGGCGGCCTGGGCGGGAATCGACGTGTTGGTGTGGGTGAGGCGGTTGTCGCCGTCGACGTACACGAGGGTCGGCTTGTACTTCGCGGCCTCGGCCTCGTCGCAGCTGCCGTAGGCGCAGATGATCACCAGGTCGCCGACCGTCGCGCGGTGCGCCGCCGCGCCGTTCACCGAGATGATGCCGCTGCCTTCCTCGGCGCGGATCGCGTAGGTGACGAAGCGGTGGCCGCTGTTCACGTTGTAGATGTGGATCTGTTCGTACTCGCGGATGCCGGAGATGTCGAGCAGGCGGCCATCGATCGCGCAGGAGCCCTCGTAGTGCAGCTCGGCATGGGTGACGGTGGCGCGGTGGATCTTGGCCTTGAGGATGTTCAGCAGCATCGCGTGGGCTCCGGCCGGCGGGCCGAGGGCGGGAAGGTGCGCAGTGTAGGCAGGGGGTTGACGCACCGCAACATCGCGCGGACGGGCGGTTGGCGCGCGGCCAGCAAGGTCAACCCGCCTCGAATTCCAGGTTGTCGATCAACCGGGTGCGGCCCAGTCGCGCCGCGACCAGCGCCACGCGGCGGCCGTGCTCGCCGTCCACCGGCTCGCCCAGGTCGGGCCGGCGCACCGAGACGTAGTCGACCTCGAAGCCGCGGCGTTCCAGCCACGCGGCCGCGGAGGCCTCGGCGGCGGCGCGCGGGGTACCGGCGAGGATGGCCTCGCGCAGGCCCACCAGGGTGGCGTGCAGTTCCGGCGCGCGCGTGCGCTCCTCGGCCGAGAGGTACTGGTTGCGCGAGCTCATCGCCAGGCCGTCCGGCTCGCGGCGGGTCTCGCCGGCCAGCAGCTCGACCGGGAACGCGAGGTCGCGCACCATGTAGCGGATCACCGCCAGCTGCTGGTAGTCCTTGCGCCCGAACGCGGCCACGTCGGGCTGCACCTGGTTGAACAGGCGCGCGACCACTGTGGCGACGCCGTCGAAATGGCCGGGCCGGCTCGCGCCTTCCAGCACCTCCGTTAAGCCCGGCACCTGCACCCGCACCGTGCCGGCGACGCCGTAGGGGTACATCGTGTCCACCGACGGCAGCCACAGCAGGTCGCAGCCGGCGGCCTCCAGCCCCGCGGCATCGGCCTCGGGCGTGCGCGGATAGCGGGCGAAGTCCTCGTTCGGGCCGAACTGGGTCGGATTGACGAACACGCTGGCGACGATCCGGTCGGCGCTGCGCCGCGCCAGCTCGACCAGCGAATAGTGGCCCGCGTGCAGGTTGCCCATCGTCGGCACGAAGCCCACGCGCAGGCCCTCGCGCTTCCAGCCGGCGATGCGCGCGCGCAGCGCGTCCAGTCGGGTGGCGACCTCGATCATCGGCTCACCGGGTGGCCTGTCCGGCGCGCGGCGCGCGTCCGCCGACCGGGCGAGCGCCGGCGCGCGCTGGCAGGGGTCCGGGCGCAGGCCGCGCGCACGGCCTCACTCGTAGGAATGCGCGGCATCGGGAAAGCGGCCCTGGCGCACCGCCTCGGCGTACGCCCGCACCGCGCCGGCGACCGAGCCGCCGTCGGCGAGGAAGTCCTTGACGAACTTCGGCCGCCGGTGGCCGGTGTTGATGCCGAGCAGGTCGTGCAGCACCAGCACCTGGCCGACGCAAGGCGGGCCGGCGCCGATGCCGATGGTGGGGATCGGCACGGCCGCGGTGATGTCGGCGGCGACCTGGCTCGGCACGCACTCGAGCACCAGCAGCGACGCGCCGGCTTCGGCGACCGCCATCGCGTCCTCGCGCAGGCGCGCGGCGGCGCGTTCGTCCCGCCCCTGCACCTTGTACCCGCCCAGGCGCAGCACCGACTGCGGGGTCAGGCCCAGGTGCGCGCACACCGGGATCTCGCGCTCGACCAGGAAGCGGATCACCTCGAGCTTGTGGCCGGCGCCTTCCAGTTTCACCATCGCCGCGCCCGCCTGCAGGCAGCGGGTGGAGGCGTCGAGCGCGCGTTCGGGCGTGGCGTCGGCCTGGAACGGCAGGTCCGACACCAGCAGCGCGGTGGACAACCCGCGCGCCACGCAGGCCGTGTGGTAGGCGATGTCGTCGACGGTCACCGGCAGCGTGCTCGCCTGGCCCTGCACGACCATGCCGAGCGAATCGCCGACCAGCACGAGGTCGACGCCGTTCTCGTCCATGCAGCGCGCGAAGCCGGCGTCGTACGCGGTCAGCATCACCAGCCGGCGGCCGTCGCGCTTGGCGTCGGCGAGCATCGGCACGGACCACGGCTTGCGGGCGGGCGTTTCGGCGGCGTGCGCGCTGCGCGGAGGCGTGTACACGGCGGGATCCGGCGGGGGAAGGCGTCGATTATCGGACGCGGCGCGCAGACGCGCCACCGGCGCTCAGGACGCCGCGTCCAGCGGCACGCAGGCGCTCGCGTCGACCCGCGCGAGCAGGTCGGCCACCCTGCCCTGCCCCGGCACCCGCGCGTCCGGCGCCACGTCGGCCAGCGGGCGCAGCGCGAAGGCGCGCTCGTGCAGGTGCGGGTGCGGCACGTGCAGGCCGGGCTCGTCGATGCAGGCGTCGCCGTAGAGCAGCAGGTCGAGGTCGAGCGTGCGCGGGCCCCAGCGCTCGCGCCGTTCGCGCCCGAAGCCGCGCTCGATGCCGAGCAGGCCGTCGAGCAGCGCGCGGGCGTCCAGCGTCGTTTCCAGCAGCGCGGCGGCGTTGACG
>JBQCFN010000214.1:0-3751 GCA_051959035.1 Lysobacteraceae bacterium
AGAACGCGGCGGCGGCAATCGCGACGACGACCGCTGACGGCAACGACAGGAGGCAGGCAATGCGCAACAACGAGAACAGCAATCGCGGTGGCAACCGCGGCGACCAGGGCAGCGGCAACCGCGGCTCCGGCGGCAACACCCGCAACGCCAGCGGCAGCGGCGACATGAGCGTGCGCGAGGCCGGCCACATGGGCGGCCAGCGCGAGCGCGAGCTGGTGCAGCAGGGCAAGCAGGCCGAAGGCAGCGGCCGCGGCCGCAACAGCAACAACGACCGCTGAGCGGTCGTCCCTCCCCCCAAGCAGAAGGAGATCCACGATGGCCAACAACAACATGGGCAGCAGCGGCGGCAACGACCGCAACAGCAGCGGCGGCGACATGAGCGTGCGCGAGGCCGGCCAGAAGGGCGGCGAGATCCGCAAGGAGCAGCTGGGGCCGGAAGGCTATTCCGAGCTCGGCAAGATGGGCGGCGAAGCGCGCAAGGAGCAGCTGGGACCGGAAGGCTATTCCGAGCTCGGCCAGAAGGGCGGCCAGCGCGTGAGCGAGCTGGTCGAGAAGGGCAAGCAGGCCGAAGGCGGCTCGTCCTCCTCCAACCGCTGAACCCGTGGCGCGGCGCCACGCGCGCACGCCACCGGCGCGAAAGGCGGAGCACCTGCTCCGCCTTTTTCGTGCGCGAGCATGACCCCCGCAGGCCGGTTCCCGCGCGGGCGGCGCACGGCGCGGAAGGCGTCGGTTGCCCCAGGCGCCAGCCGCGCCCCATCGCCCCTTCGGCGAGGAGCGTGCGCTATCCGCGATGTTCCAGCGCGAGGTATTCGGCCGACTGCATCTCGACCAACCGCGACGCGGTGCGTTCGAAGGCGCCGGCCAGGCGCTCGCCGGCATACAGCGCGGTCGGCGGCGCGTCGGCGGTGCACACCAGGTTGACGTGGCGGTCGTACAGCTCGTCGACCAGGTGCACGAAGCGGCGCGCGGCATCGTCGCGCTGCGCGCCGAAGCGCGGGATGCCGCCGAGCAGCACGGTGTGGAACTCGCGCGCGACCTCGATGTAGTCGGCGCTCGCGCGCGGTCCTTCGCACAGCGCGGCGAAATCGAACCACGCGCAGCCTTCGGCCAGCGCGCGCGCCGCGATCGGCCGGCCGTCGACGAGCAGCGGCCCTTCCTCCGGCGGGCAGCCGGCGCTGAGTTCGCGCCAGCGCGCGGCCAGCCAGGCCTCGGCGCCGGCATCGAGCGGCGCGCGGTACACGGGCGAGCGGGTCAGCGCGCGCAGCCGGTAGTCCTGCGGGCTGTCCAGGTGCAGCACCGCGCAGTGGCGCTGGAGCAGCGCGATCGCCGGCAGGAAGCGCGCGCGCTGCAGGCCGCCCGCGTAGAGGTTGCCCGGCGCGGTGTTGGAGCTGGTCACCAGCACCACGCCTTCGGCGAACAGGCGCTCGAGCAGGCGCGCGAGCAGCATGGCGTCGCCGATGTCGCTGACGAAGAACTCGTCCAGCACCAGCACGCGCAGCGTCGCCCCCCATTCGCGCGCGATCGCCGCGAGCGGATCGCGCTCGCCCGCGTGCGCGCGCAGGCGCTCGTGCACCTCGCGCATGAAGCGGTGGAAATGGGTACGGCGCTTGCCGTCGATCGGCAGCGCATCGAAGAACAGGTCGACGAGGAAGGTCTTGCCGCGGCCGACCCCGCCCCACAGGTACAGCCCGCGTGGCGCTTCGGCGCGCGCGCCGAACAGCTTCGCCAGCAGGCTGCCGCGCGCCGGCGCCACCGCCAGCGCGGCCCAGATGCGGTCGAGTTCGCGAAGCGCGGCGTGCTGGGCCGGATCGTCCTGCCAGTCGCCGCGGGCGACGCCGGCGGCGTAGGCCCGCGACGGGGATGGCGCCTGCGGGTCGCTCATGCGGTCGCGGGCAGGAACGGGCGCACGCCGTGCTGGATCGCGCCGCGCAGGTCGAGCAGCTTGCGGTGGAAGAAGTGGCTGGTGTCGGGCATGCGGACCAGTTCCGGCGGTTCCGGCAGCGATGCCACCCACGCGGCGACCGCCTGCGGATCCACCACCTCGTCGGCGTCGCCCTGGATCACCAGCCACGGGCAGTCCGGCGGCGCGACCGCGCCGAAGTCCCAGCTGCGCCCGACCGGCGGCGCGATCGACAGCATCAGCGCCGGTTGCAGCGACGGCGCCGCCCGCAGCGCGACGTAGCTGCCGAAGCTGAAGCCGGCCAGCCACAGCGCGGCGTCCGGGCGCTGTGCGCGCACCCAGGCGGCGACCGCGCGCAGGTCGTCGGTTTCGCCGTCGCCGTGGTCGAAGTCGCCCTGCGAATGGCCGGCGCCGCGGAAGTTGAAGCGCACCGTGTCGATGCCGAGCTCGCGCAGCGCGCGCGCCGCCATCGTCACCACCTTGTTGTGCATGGTGCCGCCTTCGGTCGGCAGCGGATGGCAGACGATCGCGACCACCGGCACCGGCGTTGCATCGCTGCGGTCCACCGCCACCTCGAGCGCGCCGACGGGGCCGTCGAGCAGGAAGGTCGTGCTCCCGGCGGGGAAGGAGGGTGCTGCGGGCATCCGCCAATGATACCGGCCGGGCCATGCGGGCCGGCGTGCACGCGTCCGGCGTCGCGACCGGGTGACGGGGATGCGAGGGCGGAAAACGGCGACGCCGCCCGGAGGCGGCGTCGGCACGGCGCGTGCGGCGTGGACGGCCGCCGGTGGCGCTTACTTGATCTGCGACAGCATCCAGTCGACCGTGGCCTTGACCTGGTCGTCCGACAGCGCCGGGTTGCCGCCCTTCGGCGGCATCGTGCCGGCGGTGCCGCTGAAGCCGTTGATCGCGTGGTTGTAGAGCGTCTCCTTGCCCTGCGCGATGCGCGACGCCCAGTGCGCCTTGTCCAGGGTCGGCGCGCCGCCGGCGCCCGAGCTGTGGCAGCCGGTGCACAGGTTGCCGAAGATCACCGAGCCGTCGGTGGTGCCGCCGTAGGCGACCTGCGAGGCGGCCGCGGCCTGCGCGGCTTCCTGCGCCGCCGCCTGCGCCGCCGCGCCGGTGGCGCCGGCATACACCGCGCCGGCCGGGGCGATGCGCGCCTCGGTGCGCTGCTGCGCCTGCGGCGAGACTTCCGCCGGGATCAGCCCGTGCAGGTGGTGCGCGAACAGCAGCAGCCCGATGGCGACCGCCACCAGGAAGCCGATCAGCATCGAGAATTTCTTGAGGAAGTCGAGGTCGTAGTTGCGCACGATCCGTCCTAGGGCGCGGCGCGGCCGCGCGGAAAGCGGTACAGAAAGGGGAAATTATTCCAGAAGCGTCCCGTCGGCGCGACTCCGGCCGGGGCCGGGGCGCCGCGGGCCGCGGAAAATGGCGCGCCCGGAGGGATTCGAACCCCCGACCAATGGCTTCGGAAGCCACTACTCTATCCGGCTGAGCTACGGGCGCGTGCCGCCGCGGCCGTGCGCCGCGGGTGCGGGATTCTCGCATGATTGCCGGAAGCGGCGCGACCGCCGCGGCGCCGCCGCAGGACCGACCATGAGCTACGAGCGCGACTATCCGCCCCTCCCGCAGCCCCTGCCCGCGTGGCGCGGGCGCCTCGCCCAGTACTGGACGCTGGTGCGCGGCGACCGCCCGATCGGCTGGTTGCTGCTGCTGTGGCCGACCTGGTGGGGGCGGTGGCTGGCCGCCGGCGGCCGGCCGCCGTGGTGGCCGCTGGTGGTGTTCACCCTCGGCGTGTGGCTGACCCGTTCGGCCGGCTGCGTGATCAACGACTACGCCGACCGCTGGCTG
>JBQCFN010000215.1:0-3712 GCA_051959035.1 Lysobacteraceae bacterium
CCGACCGGCAGACGCACGAGGTCGTCATCAACGGTTTGGGCGAGCTGCACCTGCGGCTGGTGCTGGAAAAACTCAGCAACCGCGGGCTGCACGTTGACACCAAGCCGCCGAAGATCGCCTACCGCGAGACGATCCAGCAGAACGCCGACGGCCACCACCGCCACAAGAAGCAGACCGGCGGCGCGGGACAGTTCGGCGAGGTGTTCCTGCGCGTCGAACCGCTGCAGCGCGGCGCCGGATTCGAGTTCGTCGACGAGGTCAAGGGCGGCACCATCCCCGGGCAGTTCCTCCCGGCGGTCGAGAAGGGCGTGCGCCAGGTGCTGGCCTCGGGCGCGGTCGCCGGCTATCCGCTGCAGGACGTGCGGGTGGTGGTGTACGACGGCAAGTCGCACCCGGTCGACAGCAAGGAGGTCGCGTTCGTCGCGGCCGGGAAAAAGGCCTTCCTCGACGCGATCGGCAAGGCCCGCGCGCAGGTGCTGGAGCCGATCGTCCACCTCGAGGTCAACGCGCCCGAACAGTACATGGGCGACGTCAGCGGCGGCCTGGCGGCCAAGCGCGCGCGCATCAACGGCACGGACTCCCCGCGCGACGGCGAGATCGTGGTGCGGGCTCAGGTGCCGCTGTCAGAACTCGAGGGCTACGCCGCCGAGCTCAAGTCGGCGACCGGCGGGCGCGGGCGCTACACGATGGATTTCAGCCACTACGAACCGGTGCCGGCGCAGGTGCAGGCGAAGCTGGCCGAGGCCTACAAGCCCCGGCACGAGGAGGACTGAGCCCCCGGCCGCCGCGGGACGCGAAAAAAAGGCCGAAAAAGGCCATCACGGGACTTGGCGGCGGCTTGTGCTTGGCCTACATTCCGCCTGCCGAGGGGGAAATCCTGGCGACCCATCCATTCCATCGAGTACCAACCACATGGCGATGAAGAAGAAGACCGCGGCGAAGAAGGCCGCCCCGAAGGCGGCTGCCAAGCCGGCCGCGATGAAGCCGATCAAGGAGCAGCTGGGCAAGTCGGGCCTGGTCGCGCACATCTCCGAGAACACCGGCATTGCGCCGCGCGACGTGCGCGCCGTGCTGGCCTCGCTGGAGAGCACCGCGCACGCCTCGCTCAGCAAGAAGGGCGCGGGCGGCTTCACCCTGCCGGGGATGTTCAAGGTCAGCGTGGTCAACGTGCCCGCCAAGCCGAAGCGCAAGGGCATCAACCCGTTCACCAAGGAAGAGCAGTGGTTCGCCGCCAAGCCGGCTTCGGTCAAGGTCAAGGTGCGTCCGCTGAAGAAGCTCAAGGACGCCGCGGCCTGAGCCACGGCGCCATTGCGGGGATGCTTTCCCGCACGCGAAAAGGGCCGGGTTTCCGGCCCTTTTTCTTTGCCGGCCGGCGCCGCGGCGCTGCGCGGGCGCGCGAGGGATGCCTCGCCTCGCGCGCGACGCCCCGGCAGAGCAGCGTCGCGCTGGGCTCCGGAGATCGCGCCGTGTCGTAGCGTTCGCACTCCACGGACCGCGTGCCTGCCTGGAGCGAGGTCGGAAGAGTCGATTGGACGTGCCGCAAGCCGGCTGGGCACCCGGCGGATCGCGCACCCCATCCAGCATGCGACCCACCGCGTCGAGCCGCGGCGCGCTACGATCCACCCATGGCCCGCGCCGTCGAAATCCGCAGCTACGTCCTCCACCCGGGCACGCGCCCGGCCTTCGACGCGCTGGTGCGCGAGCAGGCGCTGCCCTTGCTGCACGACTTCGGCATGGACGTGGTGGCCTGCGGTCCCTCGCCGCACGACGCCGATTCGTACTACCTCATCCGCGCGTGGCGCGACCTGGCCGAGCGCGAAGCCAGCCAGGCCGCGTTCTATGGCGGCGAAGCCTGGCGGCAGGGGCCGCGCGAGGCGATCCTCGCGCTGATCGCGCAGTACAGCTCGGTGGTGCTGATGCTCGACGAAGCGACCATCGAGGGCCTGCGCCGCGCCTGAGCGCAACACGGCGCTTCGGCGCGGACGGCGCCCTGGCGCGCGTCAGTGCGGCGGCGGCGTGGTCGAGGCCGGGGTCGCCGGCGGCGGCGTGGTGGTGGTGGGTGGCGGCGCGGCGGGCGTGGTCGCGGGCGCCTGCGGCAGATCGTCCAGGCTGGCGGGTTCGGGCAGCAGCTGGCCGCGGATCTCGCCCTGCGGCCGGCCGATGGTGTCCACCTGCAGGTAGGTGCTGCCGGCGCGCATGCTGGCGGCGACGCTGTCGGCGAGGGTGATGCGCGCGCCCACCAGCGAGCCACCGTTGCCGTCCATGCGCACGTCCAGCGGCACCACCGCCGGACCCGCGCTGTCGGGCGTGCCGACGTGCAACGCCACGCCGGTCACCGTCGAAGCCACGCCGGCGAAGACCAGGTCCAGTCGCAGGCGGTTGTCCTCGTCGAGGGTGGCGCGCGCCTCGCCGGTGGCCGGGGAATCGCTGGAGGAGACCACGCTGCGCGCATCCAGGGTGGCGTGCAGCCGCACGGTCGCGGCCTGCGCGGCGCCAGCGAGCAGCAGCAAGGCGAACAGGACGGGCAGGCGCGCGTGCATGGCGTTACTCCGGGGGCGCTGCCCGGACGCTAGCGCGGCCGGGGCTGGCGCGCGGTGAAGACGCCGCCGCCCTGCCCTACACTCGGCACGCCGCGCACCGCGGCGATCGGGGACTCCCATGGACAAGCGCTTCTGGGTCTGCGGCCTGCTGGTCTCGGTGGCCGCGCTGCTGCTCGACTTCCTCGTCCACGGCGCGCTGCTGAAGGGCGACTACGACGCGCTGGTGGCGCGCGGCCTGATGCGCGCGCCGGAGGATGCGCAGCACTACCTGCCCTACATGGTCGGCGCGCACCTGCTGGTCGGCTACGGCCTGACCTGGCTGTACCGCCAGGGCGTCCACCGCGGCCGCTCCAATGTCGGCCAGGGCCTGCGCTTCGGCATCGCGATCGCGCTGGTCGCCACCATCCCCGGCTACCTCATCTATTACGCCGTGCAGCCGCTCCCGACCACGCTGGTGCACAAGCAGCTGCTGTTCGGCACCGCGGCGACGCTGCTGCTCGGCCTGCTGCTGGCGTGGATGCAGCCCGGGCGCAAGGCGCTGTGAGCCCGGCCCCGCGCTGATGCGCCATTCACCCGCGCGGGGCGAAGGTGCGCGCTGTCCTTCCGGAGCGCCACGCGTGCACCGACGCCGATTGCTGCAGGCCGCCACCCTGCTGCTGGCCACGCCGCTGGCCGGCTGCTCGACGCTGGGCGCGGTCGCCGGGCTGCTGGGCAACCAGCTGGTGTTCACCGCGCCCCAGCTGCAGGGCTACCTCGACCGCCGCTTCCCACGCGACTACGACAAGCTCGGCGGCCTGGTCACGCTGACCGTGCTGCACCCGCGCCTGTCGATCCCGCAGGGCAGCGACCGCCTGCGGCTGGACTTCGACGTGGGCTTCGCCACCCTCGGCCGCGCCAGCGCGCCGTCGGGCCACATCGCGATCGCCAGCGGCCTGCGCTTCGATACGCGGACGCGCGGGCTGCACCTGGACGCGCCGACGCTCGAGCAGGCCGACGTGCCCGCGCTCGGTGGCGCGCTCGGCGGCACCGGCCGCGACCTCGTCAACCGCTGGCTGGCCGACTACGCGCGCAACGAACCTGTCTACCAGTTCGACCAGGGCCTGTGGCAACGGCTGGGCGCGCGCCGCATCGGCGCGACGACCATCGAGCACGGCCAGGTCGTCGTCCACCTG
>JBQCFN010000216.1:0-3142 GCA_051959035.1 Lysobacteraceae bacterium
CGGCGCGGAGATGGCGACCCTGTACGCGATGATGACGACCTGGGAAAGCCTCGGCATCCTCGTCCAGCGTGGCCAGGTCGACCTCGACATGGTCGACGACTTCTTCAGCGGACCGATCGTGCTGTCGTGGCAACGACTGCAGCGCTACGTGGTCGAGCAACGCGCGCAGCTCGACCGCGGGACGGTGTGGGAGTGGTTCCAGTGGCTGGCCGAGCGCATCCGCGAGCGCGAGGCCGCGGCCGCGCCGGTGCCGGCGCACATCCAGTACCGGCACTGGGCGCCGCGCGGATGAGGCGCCCGCGCCGCTACAGCGCGAGGTCGCCGCAGCCCTCGCGCGGCGCCTGCCCCTCGACGTAGACCTGGATCTTCCAGCCGTGCGCGCCGCGCGCATCCAGGCAGGCAGCGTGCTCCAGGTGCACGTGCATCACCGCGTCGCCTCCCGGCATGTACAGCGCGCCGTCGAGGTCGAACGGCCCGTCCTCGCCGGCATCGGGCGGGGCCCGGTAGTCGAGGCGGCCCTGCAGGTGGGCGCGGCCCTGGCGCAGGCTGACGTCGTGGCGCAGGTCGCCGACCGACTGGATGTCGATGGTCCACTGCGCATCGCCGCCATGGAAGGCCGGGATCGGGCTGATCGCGCCTTCCCCGCCGGGCGCGACCACCGCGGCCGTCGCCGCATCCGCCGCGGGCGGCGGCGCCTTGGCGTTGGCCAGCGCGACGTCGGCAGCGATCTGGGCCTGGCGCGCGTCGTCGGGCACGTAGCCAGCCGGATGGCCGTCGGGCCCGCAGCCGGCGCAGGCCAGCACCAACAGGCAGGCGGCGAGGCGGCGCATGGCGCGGCTCCTGTTCCTCAGCTGCGCAGGCCAACCCCGCGCCGCAGCAACCATAGGCCGACCGCGCCCAGCACCAGCGTGAACGCGGCCATCAGCGCATAGGCCACCCACAGCTGCACGTCGCTGACCCCCAGCAGGCCGTAGCGGAACGCGTTGACCATGTAGAAGATCGGGTTGAGGTGGGTGCCGGCCTCGGCCCAGCCGGGCAGCAGCTTGACCGAATAGAACACGCCGCCAAGGTAGGTGAGCGGGGTCAGGATGAAGGTCGGCACGATCGCGATGTCGTCGAACTTCTTCGCGTACACCGCGTTGATGAAGCCGGCGAGGGCGAAGATGGTCGCGCCGAGGACCACCGTGCTCAGCGTGACCAGCGGATGCGGGATGCGCACCGGGGTGAAGCACATCGCGATCAGCAGCACGATCACGCCCACCATCAGCCCGCGCAGCACGGCGCCGGCGACGTAGCCGGTGAGGATCACCCAGTCCGGCATCGGGCTGACCAGCAGCTCCTCGACGTGGCGGCCGAACTTGGCGCCGAAGAAGCTCGACGAGATGTTGCCGTAGCTGTTCTGGATGATCGACATCATCACCAGCCCGGGCACGATGAAGTCCATGTAGCGGATGCCGTCCATCCGCCCCACGCGCGAGCCGATCAGGCCGCCGAAGATCAGGAAGTACAACGTCATCGTGATCGCCGGCGGGATCAGCGTCTGCGTCCAGATGCGCAGGATGCGCGCGACCTCGCGCCGCGCGATGGTGCCGAGCGCGACCAGGTTGCGGCGCAGGCCGTCGTCGGCGCGCGCCGGCGCGGACGCGGCGGGGATCCGGTCGGGCGCGTTCATGCGGCCTGCGCCTCCTGGCTGGTGAGCCGCACGAACAGCTCCTCCAGCCGGTTGGACTTGGTGCGCATCGAGCGCACGCGGATGCCGGCGGCGTCGAACGCGGCGAACACGCGGTTGAGGTCCATCGCGCGCGGCATCTCCAGGTCGAGGGTGTGGTCGTCGCTGGCGGCGAGGGTGGCGCCGGCGATCTCCGGCAGCACCGCCGGCAGCACGCCGTCGATGTCGAACAGGAAGCCCTCGACGTCGAGCTTGGCCAGCAGCGCCTTCATCGGGCCCTGCTCGACGATGCGGCCGTGGTCGATGATCGCCAGGTGCCGGCACAGGCTCTCGGCTTCCTCGAGGTAATGGGTGGTGAGGATGATGGTGGTGCCGGCGGCGTTGATCTCGCGCAGGGTCTTCCACATGCCGCGGCGGATCTCGATGTCCACGCCCGCGGTCGGCTCGTCGAGGATCAGCAGGCGGGGCCGGGTCATCATCGCGCGGGCGATCATCAGCCGCCGCTTCATGCCGCCCGACAGCGTGCGCGACATCTTCGTCGCCTTGTCCCACAGCTGCGCGCGGCGCAGCTCCTCTTCCGCGCGCGGCAGTGCCTCGGCGCGCGGGATGCCGTAGAAGCCGGCGTAGTTGACCAGGATGTCGAGCGGCTGCTCGAACATGTTGAAGTTGATTTCCTGCGGCACCAGGCCGATCAGGCGCATCGCCGCGTCGCGCTCGGCGGCGATGTCCACGCCGAAGATGCGCACGTCGCCGGCGCTCTTGTTGACCAGCGAGCTGACGATGCCGATCAGGGTCGACTTGCCGGCGCCGTTGGGGCCGAGCAGGGCGTAAAAGTCGCCCGGCAGGACGTCCAGCGAGACGCCCTTGAGCGCCTCGACGCCGTTGTCGTAGGTCTTGCGCAGCTCGCGCACCGACAACGCCGGCTCGCGCGCCTCGGAATCGGGGAAAGACGCCATAAAGGACACCTGGGCCGCGGCCGCCACGGCGGAGCCGGTAGTATAGGCGGCCCCGTGGGGCCATCCCGGCCACGGTGCGTTGCATCCGTCGCGCGTCGCGCGCGCAGCGCGCCGCCTCCACCCGCCTTTCACCGCATCCGTGGCCATCGTCCATTTCCCGCTGAAGCTGGTGTCGCGGCGCATGCTCGCGCCGGCCGTGGCGCACCTGTCGTTCCTGCGCGACGACGGCCAGCCGCTCGACTTCATTCCCGGCCAGTTCCTGCAGGTGCACTTCGCCTACGCCGACGGCACCGCGACCAAGCGCTCGTATTCGCTGGCGACGCTGCACGACCACGCGCTGGCCCCGGGCGAGCAGGTCGAGATCGCGGTCAGCTACGTGCCCGGCGGCGCGGCCACCGCGCTGTTCGAGAACCTGCCGGTCGGCGGCCATGTCGACGCCAGCGGCCCCTACGGCCGCTTCTGCCTGATGCCCGGCGACGCCAACGCGCGCTACCTGCTGATCGGCACCGGCACCGGC
>JBQCFN010000217.1:0-10539 GCA_051959035.1 Lysobacteraceae bacterium
AGATCGGGGCTGTGCTCTTCCTTCCTTTTCTGGTCATCGATATCGTGGTCGCCTCCGTGACGCTGTCGATCGGCATGGTGCAGCTGCCGCCGGTGATGATCTCCGCGCCCTTCAAGATCCTGCTGTTCGTGCTGGTGGACGGCTGGGTGCTGGTGGTCGGCTCGCTCGCGGGCAGCTTCAACCCGATCGGACCCTGAGCGCCCGCATGACCCCGGAAATCGCCCTCACCGAAATCTCCTCCGGCCTGCAGCTCGCGCTCCTGATGGCGGCGCCGCCGCTGCTGGCGGTGCTCGCGGTCGGCGTGGTCGTCGGCGTGCTGCAGGCGGCCACCTCGATCAACGAGCCGACCATCGCGTTCGTGGTGAAGGCGCTGACGCTGATGGCGACGCTGGCGATGACCGGGCATTTCCTGCTCGGCCGGCTGGTCGCCTTCACGATCGACCTGTTCCACCGGATCCCGCAGCTGATCGGATAGCGCCGATGGACGCGGTCACCCTCGCCAGCGCCGACGGCCTCAACCTGTTCGGCATGCTCGGCACGGTGCTCTGGCACATGCTGCGCATCGGCGCGGCGTTCCAGGTCATGCCGGTGTTCGGCGGGCGCACGTTGCCGATGCGCGCGCGGCTGCTGCTGACCGTGGCGCTGGCGGCGGCGATGTCCAGCGTGCTGCCGGCGCCGCCGGCGGCGGCGGTCGACGCGGCGACGGTGCTGAGCGTGGCGCGCGAATTCGCCGTCGGCATCGCCATCGGGCTGATGCTGCGGCTGGCCTTCGAGGCCGGCTCGCTGGCCGGGGAGATGGTCTCGCAGGGCATGGGCCTGGCCTTCGCCACCCTCGCCGACCCGCTCAGCGACGCCTCCTCGCAGGTGCTCGCGCAGTGGTTCTACCTGGTCTTCGCCCTGCTGTTCTTCGCCTTCGACGGCCACCTCGCGCTGGTGCGCCTGCTCGCCGACAGCTACCACGCGCTGCCGATCGGCGCGCCACTGGCCGACCCGCACGCCTTGCTCGCCAGCGTGCCGTCCTTCTTCGGCACCGCGCTGCGCGCGGGCGTGCTGCTGGCGCTGCCGGTGACGGTCGCGCTGCTGGCGGTGAACCTCGCCTTCGGCGTGCTGGCCAAGGCGGCGTCGCAGCTCCACCCGATGGCGCTCGGCCTGCCGGTCGCGCTGCTGGCGGGCCTCGCGCTGCTGGTGGTGCTGGCACGCGAGTTGCAGGGCCCGGTGCAGGCGTTGTTCGAGCAGGCCTTCGCGGCCGCCCGCGCCGTCACCGGGTGAGACGATGAGCGAAAGCGACCGCGAGGACCGCACCGAACTCCCGACAGCCAAACGCCTGCGCCAGGCGCGCGAACGCGGCGACGTGCCGCGCTCGCGCGAGCTGGCGAACGTCGCGGTGCTCGGTTGCGCCAGCCTCGCCCTGCTCGCCACCGGCCCGCGCGTGGGCGCCTCGGCGCAGGCGTGGCTGCGCGACGCGCTCACCCTCGATCCGGCCCTGCTCGACCAGCAGGACCAGCTGCTCCCGCATGCGGCGCGCCTGTTCTTCGGCCTGCTCGCGCCGCTGTTGCCGGTGTTCGCGGTCGCCCTGCTCGCCTGCCTGGTGTCGCCGGCGCTGACCTCGGGCCTGCGTTTTTCCGGCAAGGCGCTGCAGCCCAATTTCGGCAAGCTCAACCCGCTGGCCGGGCTCGGCCGCATGTACGGCAAGGACAGCCTGGTCGAACTGGCCAAGGCGCTGCTGCGGGTGGCGCTGGTCGGCGCGATCGGCTTCTGGGTCGCGCGCGGCGCGTTCCTGCAGGTGCTAGCGTTCCCGCACCAGGACCTGCGCACCGCGGTGTCGGAGGGCATCGGCCTGCTGTTCCACTGCTTCCTCGCCACCGTCGGCGGCCTCGCGCTGCTGGCGGCGGTGGACGTGCCCTACCAGCGCTGGAACTGGCGCCAGCGCCTGAAGATGACCAAGCAGGAAGTGCGCGACGAGTTCAAGGAGCAGGAAGGCAACCCGCACGTCAAGGCGAAGATCCGCCAGATCGCGCGCCAGCTGTCGATGCGCCGGATGATGGAGGCCGTGCCCACCGCCGACGTGGTGGTGACCAACCCGACCCACTACGCCGTCGCGCTCAAGTACGAGGCGGGCCGGATGCGCGCGCCGAAGATCGTGGCCAAGGGCGCCGACGAGGTCGCGCTGAAGATCCGCGAGCTCGCCGGCGCGCACCGGGTCAGCATCGTCGAGGCCCCGCCGCTGGCACGCGCCTTGTATCGGCATGGCGAACTCGACCGCGAGATCCCGGTGAAGCTCTACGCCGCCGTCGCCCAGGTGCTGTCCTACGTCTACCAGCTCAAGCGCTGGCACCCGGCGCATGGGCCGATGCCGGTGCTGGCCGACGTCGGCGTGGATCCGAAGTTGTCCGATGGTGAGGCTTCCGCATGAGCACGCCCGCCCCTTCCCGCCTGCAATCCCTCGCCGGCACGCTGCGCTCGGGCGCCGCCGCGCCGCTGGTGGTGATGGCGATGCTGGCCATGGTCATCGTGCCGCTGGCGCCGATGGTGCTGGACGCGATGTTCACCCTCAACATCGCGCTGTCGCTGGTGGTGCTGCTGGCGGTGGTGTACGTCAGGCGCCCGCTGGAGTTCTCGGTGTTCCCCAGCGTGCTGCTGATGGTCACCCTGCTGCGGCTGGCGCTGAACGTGGCGTCCACCCGCGTCGTGCTGCTGCACGGCCACGAGGGCCCGGGCGCGGCCGGCCACGTGATCGAGTCGTTCGGCCAGTTCGTGATCGGCGGCAGCTACGCGGTCGGCTTCGTGGTGTTCGCCATCCTCACCGTCATCAACTTCGTGGTGGTGACCAAGGGCTCCGGGCGCATCTCCGAAGTGTCCGCGCGCTTCATCCTCGACGCCCTGCCCGGCAAGCAGATGGCGATCGACGCCGACCTCAACGCCGGCCTGCTGACCCGCGAGGAGGCCAAGGCGCGACGCGAGGAAGTGCGCGAGGAAGCCGACTTCTACGGCGCGATGGACGGCGCCAGCAAGTTCGTGCGCGGCGATGCCATCGCCGGCCTGCTGATCCTCGCGATCAACCTGGTCGGCGGCCTGCTGATCGGCCTGCTCCAGCACGGCATGGGCATCGCCGACGCCGCGAAGACCTACTCGCTGCTGGCGATCGGCGACGGCCTGGTCGCGCAGCTGCCCGCGCTGCTGATCTCCACCGCGGTGGCGATGCTGGTGACGCGCGCCACCCGCGAACAGGAGATGGGCGCGGCGGTGAACAAGCAGGTGTTCGGCCAGCGGCGCGCGCTGACCGTCGCCGCCACCCTGCTCGGCATCATCGGCCTGGTGCCGGGCATGCCGAACGTGCCGTTCCTCGCGCTGGCGGTGATCCTCGGCTACGTCGCCTGGCAGATGAAGCAGCGCGAGGCCGCCGAAGCCGCGGCGCCGCAGCAGTCCGCGACGGACGCCGCCTCGCCGGCGCTGGCCGAGCTGACCTGGGACGAGGTGCGCCCGGTCGAGCCGCTCGGGCTGGAGGTCGGCTACAAGCTGATCGCGCTGGTCGACAAGGCGCAGGGCGGCGAGCTGCTCGGCCGGCTCAAGGGCGTACGCCGCAAGCTGACCCAGGAACTCGGCTTCCTGATCCCCGCGGTGCACGTGCGCGACAACCTCGAGCTCGCGCCCGGCGCCTACCGCGTGCTGCTGCACGGCGTGCCGATCGCCACCGGCGAACTGCATCCCGAGCGCCTGCTCGCGCTCGACCCCGGCCGGGTGTTCGGCCCGCTGGAAGGCCTGCCCGGCAAGGACCCGGCCTTCGGGCTGGAGGCGGTGTGGATCCTGCCCGCCCCGCGCGCGCACGCCGAGTCGCTCGGCTACACGGTGGTCGACGCGGCGACCGTGGTCGCCACCCACCTCTCGCACCTGGTCCGCGAGCGCGCCGCCGAGCTGCTCGGCCACGAGGAGGTCCAGCAGCTGCTGGCGGCCGTCGGCAAGCAGACGCCCAAGCTCGTCGAGGATTTGACGCCCAAGCTGCTGCCGCTGTCGGTGGTGGTGCGGGTGCTGCAGTCGCTGCTGGCCGAGCGCGTGCCGATCCGGCAGCTGCGGCAGATCGTCGAGGCGCTGCTGGACCACGGCGCCCACACCCAGGATCCGGCGGTGCTCACCGCCGCGGTGCGTACCGCGCTCGGCCGCTTCATCGTCCAGGAGCTCAACGGCATGAACGCCGAACTCCCGGTCTTCACCCTCGCCCCGGCGCTGGAACGGGTCTTGCAGGACTCGGTCAGCGGCGCAGGCGCCGCGCTGGAGCCGGGACTCGCCGAGCGGTTGCACGCCAACCTCAGCGAGTGCGTCACCCGCCAGGAGAGTCGCGGCGAACCCGCGATCCTGCTGGTGCCCGGGCAGATCCGCGCGGCGATCGCCCGCCTGGTGCGGCACAGCGTGCCGAGCCTGGCGGTGCTGGCCTACGGCGAAGTGCCGGAGGACAAGCGCCTGCGGCTGGTGGGGGCGGTGGGTTGACGTGACGGACGGGCGGCGCCGGGTTGCCGGCGCCCGGGGAGGCAAGCGTGAGAATCAAGCGTTTCGTGGCACCGGACATGCGCACCGCGTTGCGCATGGTGCGCGAGGAACAGGGCCCGGATGCGGTGATCCTGTCCAACCGGCCGGCCGAGGGCGGCATCGAGGTCGTGGCCGCCACCGACTACGACGAGGCGCTGGTGCAGCAGGCGCTGCGCGCCGCCGCACCGGGCATCGAGCCGATCCACGCCGCGCACGCGCATCCCGCGCCCGCCCATCCCGTCCAGGCACAGCACGCGCAGGCGCCGGCCGCGCCGGTGGTGTCGCTGGCCCAGGCCCGCGCCGCGGCGCCGGCCCCGCAGGCGCCGGTCCCGCACGCGCCGATGGCGACGGCGGAGGAAGCCGCGCCGTCGCGCGCCGACGCGATGATCGCCGCGCTCACCGGCGGCCGCCGCACGCTGGCGGCCACCCCGCGCACGGCCGCGCGCGCGCCGGCGCCCGCCGATGCCGCACCGGCCGCCACACCCGCGCCCGCCGCGCAGGCGGCGCACGCCCGGCCCACGCCCGCCGCCAGTGCCGGCGACGACTTCCGCGCCCTGCTCGCCCGCCTGGTCGAGGCCGAGGGCCGCGAACCCACCATCGCGCTGCCGGCCTCGGTCGCCGCCAGCGCCGCAACGCCCGGGCCGGGCGACGCCGCGCCGACGGAACACTCTCCGGCGCCGGCCGCCTTCGAACCCGCCGTGCGCCTGGCCGACGTGCTGCGCCTGGACCGCAGCGCCGCGGCCGCGGCGCCGCCGGTCGCCCCGCTCGCGGTCGCCGCCGCGCCCGCCGCCAATGAAGCGCCCGCCGCCGACGAATGCCGCGCCACCGCCGACGCGCCGCGGGTGGAGCCCGCCGCTGCGCCGGTGCTGCACGCCGTGTCCGCCGAGGACCCCGCGCTGGTCGCCATGCGCGCCGAGCTCGCGGCGATGCGCGCGCTGATCGAGAAGCAGATGGGCGAATTCGCGGTCGAGCGCCTGCGCGGCTCGCCCGCGCGCGCGGCGGTGTTCGACGCCCTGCTCGGCTACGGCTGCGACGACGCCTTCGCCCAGACCATCGCCACCCGCATCGACGCGCGCATGGCGCCGGCGCAGGCGCGCACCGCGATGCTGGAGGAATTCGCGCGCATGGTCAGCGTGCAGCGCGCCGAGCCCATCGACGACGGCGGCGTGATCGCCCTGGTCGGTCCGACCGGCGCCGGCAAGACCACCACCGCCGCCAAGCTCGCCGCGCGCTTCGCCGCCCGCCACCGCGCGCGCGACGTGGCGCTGGTCACCACCGACACCGAGCGCCCGGGCGCGAGCGAGCAGCTGCACACGCTCGGCCGCAAGCTCGGCATCACCGTCTGCCAGGCCGAGGGCGCGGAAGGCATCAACGCCGCGCTCGCCCAGCTGGTCGACTACCCGCTGGTGCTGGTCGACACCGCCGGCTACGCGATGCGCGACCGCGCCCTGCTCGGCCAGATCCTGTGGCTGCGCACCGCGCGCCGCGTGCGCAGCCTGCTGGTGCTGCCGGCGAACGCCAACCCGCAGGACCTCGCCGAGGTCGCGCGCCGCTATCGCCCGGCGTCGCCCGAGGGCGTGGTGCTGACCAAGACCGACGAGACCGGGCGCCTGGGCGCCGCGCTGTCGATGCTGGTCAAGCAGAACCTCAGCCTCGCCTACACCACCTGCGGCCAGCAGGTGCCGGGCGACCTCGATGCCGCCGATCCCATGCGGCTCGTGCAGTCGCTCGAAAAACTCCGCCGCGCCGCCGACAACCCCCTTGCCACCGAGGACCGCCATGCCGTCGCCTGATGCCCATCGCGCCAACAGCTCCCGCGACGCCCATGCCCCCGCGCCGGTGCGCGTGATCGCCGTCGCCAGCGGCAAGGGCGGCGTCGGCAAGACCTCGGTATCGGTCAACCTCGCGCTGTCGCTGGCCAACGCCGGCCAGCGCACGCTGCTGCTCGACACCGACCTGGGCCTCGCCAACGTCGACGTGATGCTCGGCCTGTCGCCGCGCTTCACCCTCGCCGACGTGATCGCCGGCCGCTGCGAGCTCGCCGACACCGTGCTCGAGGGCCCGGGCGGGCTGTGGGTGGTGCCGGCCGCGTCCGGCAAGCGCCACATGGCCGAACTCTCGCCGCGCGAGCACGTCGGCCTGGTGCACGCGATCTCGCAGCTCGACCTGCCGATCGAGACGATGGTGGTCGACACCGCGGCCGGCATCGCCGACGGCGTGCTGACCTTCTGCCAGGCCGCGCAGGACGTGGTGGTGGTGGTGTGCGACGAGCCCGCCTCGGTCACCGACGCCTATGCGCTGATCAAGGTCCTCAGCCGCGAGCGCAACGTCAACCGCGTGCAGGTGCTGGCCAACCAGGTCACCCACCCGGCCGAGGGCCGCCAGCTGTTCGACAAGCTCGAGCGCGTCACCGCGCGCTTCCTCGACATCACCCTGTCTTACCTCGGCGCGATCCCGCGCGACGAGTGGCTGCGCCGCGCGGTGCAGCGCCAGGAGGCGGTGGTCGAGGCCTTCCCGTCCAGCCCGTCCGCGCTGGCCTTCCGCGAGATCGCCCGGCGCGCGGCGCAGTGGCAGGCGCCGGCCGGTCCGCGCGGCGGCGTGGAATTCTTCCTCGAGCGCCTGGTGCAGGCACCGGCGCGGAGCGCGGCCGCATGAACGCCGCCGGCTCCGTCCCGTCCGGCGCCGCCGCCTATCGCGCGCAATCCACCGCCGACGCCGCGCGCATCGTCGAGACGCACGCCGAGCTGGTGCGCCGCATCGCCCACCACCTCGCCGCGCGGCTGCCGTCGAGCGTGGAGGTGGACGACCTGATCCAGGCCGGCATGCTCGGCCTGATCGAGGCGGCGCGGAACTTCCAGGCCGACCAGGGCGCCTCGTTCGAGACCTATGCGTCCATCCGCATCCGCGGGGCGATGATCGACGAGATCCGCCGCGGCGACTGGGTGCCGCGCTCGGTGCACCGGCGCTACCGCGACGTGGTGGCCGCGACCCGCAAGGTGGAGCAGCGCACCGGCCGCGCCGCCACCAGCCAGGAAATCGCGACCACGCTGGGCGTGCCGCTGGACGAATACCACGCCATGCTCGAGGACGCCGCGCGCGGCCAGCTGCTGAGCCTGGACGAGCAGGTCGAGGAGCACGACGGCGAACCGCGGCTGGCCAAGCACGACGGCCTGACCCCGGCGCGCGCCTTCGAGGACCACGCCTTCCGCAGCGCGCTGGGCGAGGCGATCGGCCACCTGCCCGAGCGCGAGCAGCTGGTGCTTTCGCTCTACTACGAGCAGGAGATGAACCTGCGCGAGATCGGCGCGGTGCTCAACGTCAGCGAGTCGCGGGTGTGCCAGATCCACGGCCAGGCGATGCTGCGCCTGCGCGCGCGGCTGGGCGACTGGAAGCGCGACGCGCTGGACGACTGAGTCCCCGGCCGCCGCACTCCCGCCAGCCGCCCGCCCGTTGCGCCGGCCGGCGGCCACCCCGCTCAAGATCCGCCCGCCCCGGCCGATAGCCCTTCCGTCAAACCACAACGCCAAGCGATGGACAAGAACATCCGCATCCTGATCGTCGACGACTTCTCGACCATGCGCCGCATCGTCAAGAACCTGCTCAACGACCTCGGCTTCTTCAACACCGCCGAGGCGGACGACGGCACCAGCGCGCTCGCCGAGCTGCGCAAGGGTCCGTACGACCTGATCATCACCGACTGGAACATGCCGGGCATGCCGGGCATCGACCTGCTCAAGCAGGTCCGTGCCGACCCGGCGCTGGCCCGGATCCCGGTGCTGATGGTCACCGCCGAGGCCAAGCGCGAGCAGATCATCGAGGCCGCGCAGGCCGGGGTGAACGGCTACGTGATCAAGCCGTTCACCGCGCAGACGCTCAGCGACAAGCTCGGCAAGATCTTCGAGCGGCTGGAGAGCGCCGCGTGACCGAACGTCTTGGCCGCGAGGAACGCCAGCAGGTGGTGCGCCGCGTGCGCGCGGCGCTGTGGGCGATCGAGCACGAGGACGAGCCCGGCTTCCGCGCGCAGGTCGACGCGTTGATCGAATGGCGCAACCAGCCGCTGGTGCAGGGGCTGGCGCGGCTGGCGCGCGAGCTCGGCATGGCGCTGGGCGAAAGCGACGCGGCCGCGATCGGCGGCTCGCTGCCGGAAGCCTGCGCGCGCCTGGAGCACGTCGTGCGGGTGAGCGAGGACGCCAGCCACCGCACGCTCGACCTGATCGAGCAATGCAGCGGCCTGCTCGCGCGGCTGGGCACGCCCGCCAACCGCGCGGACGCCGAGGCGCTGGCCGGCATCCGCATGCGCCTGGCGGAAATGACCGCCGCGCAGGGCTACCAGGACCTCAACGGCCAGGTGCTGCTGCGCGTGGTCGACCTGGTGCGCTGCGTGCACGCCGGCCTCGGCGCGCCGACCCCGGACACGCCGCTGCAGCTGCCCGGCGCGCCGCAGCACGGCCACGGCCCGGCGATCGTCGGGGTCGACCCGGCGCCGGCGACCCAGGACGAGGCCAACGACCTGCTGTCCGCGCTGGGGCTGTAGCCATGGCCGCGGCCGTCTCCGACATCTGCGCCGACTTCCTCGTCGAGGCGCGCGAAATCGTCGACCAGCTCGGCGAGCAGATGGTCGCGCTCGAGCACGCGCCGGACGACCGCGACGGCCTCAACACCGTCTTCCGCGGCTTCCACACGGTGAAGGGCGGCGCCGGCTTCCTCGATTTCGTCGCGATGGTGCGGTTGTGCCACGCGGTCGAGGAACGCCTCGACGTCGCCCGCAGCGGCGAGCGCCCGCTCGACGCGGCCGCGTTCGACGCCACCCAGCAGGCGATCGACCTGCTCGCCGACATGCTCGACGCGGTCGCCGCGGGCGAGGCACTGGAGATGCCGCCGGCCGCGCTGCTGGATGCGCTGCGCCTGGACGCGATGCCGGTGCCGGCGCCCGCCGCGGCGGCGGTCGCGCCGGCGGCCGGCGATCCGGTCGAGGACGACTTCGATTTCGAGGCGCTGCTCGACAGCCTGCACGGCAAGGGCGGCGTGCCCGGCACGCAGGCGGCGGCCGAGCCCATCAAGGCAACTCCGGCGCCGGCCCCGGCGGCCACGCCGGCGAAGCCGGAGCCCGCGCCGCCGGCCGCGGCGCCCCGGCCGGTCGCGCGCGCGCCGCGCCCGTCCGCCGCCAACGACGCCGACACCACCGTGCGCGTGGACGTGCGCCGCCTCGACGCGATGATCAACCTCGTCGGCGAGCTGGTGATGGCGCGCAACCGCCTGAAGACCATCCGTCCGCGCCTGCGCGACGAGGACCTCGACCGCGCGGTCACCGCGCTCGACGCCGCCACCTCGCGCCTGCAGTCGGCGGTGATGATGGCGCGGATGCAGCCGGTGGGGCGCGTGTTCGCGCGCTTTCCCAAGCTGGCGCGCGACGTCGCCCGCCAGCTCGACAAGGCGGTCGACCTCGAAGTCATCGGCGCGGACACCGAGCTCGACCGCAACCTGGTCGAGGCGCTGGCCGACCCGCTGGTGCACCTGGTGCGCAACGCGATCGACCACGGCATCGAGGCGCCGGCCGCGCGCGTCGCCGCCGGCAAGCCGGAAACCGGGCGCGTGCGCCTGTCGGCGCAGCAGGAGGGCGACCACGTCTCGATCGTCGTGCGCGACGACGGCGCCGGCATCGATCCCGAGAAGATCCGCCGCAGCGCGATCGACAAGGGACTGATCGACGCCGACGCCGCCGGCCGGCTCACCGCCGAGGAATGCCTGCAGCTGATCTTCCTGCCCGGCTTCTCCACCCGCACCGAAGTCAGCGACCTGTCCGGGCGCGGCGTCGGCATGGACGTGGTGCAGTCGAAGATCCGCGAGCTGAGCGGCCAGGTGCACATCCAGTCGGAGATCGGCCACGGCAGCTGCTTCACCATCCGCGTGCCGCTGACCCTGGCGATCCTGCCGACCCTGCTGGTCGAGCTGGACGGCGACGTGTACGCGCTGCCGCTGGTGCGGGTGGTCGAGGTGCTGTCGGCCAACCCCGGCCGC
>JBQCFN010000218.1:0-5343 GCA_051959035.1 Lysobacteraceae bacterium
CCCGCGATCGACATCAACCGCTCCGGCACCCGCCGCGAGGACCTGCTGATCGATCCGGACCTGCTTGCCAAGATCTGGATCCTGCGCAAGCTGCTGCATCCGATGGACGAGCTGGCGGCGATGGAGTTCATGCTCGACAAGATGAAGAACACCAAGTCCAACGACGAGTTCTTCGCCTCGATGAAGCGCTGACCCGCGCTGCCATCGCTTCCCCGACGACGCCGGCCCCGCGCCGGCGTCGTCGTTTCCGTTTGCAATTCGTGAAGCAGCGCACCGCGCTTCAGGCACGGCCGCGCTACTCATCACCCAGGGCCAGCGCGTGGAGGGGGGCGATGGACGAACGGTCGCTGCGGGTGGGCAGCCCGCTGGAGCTGTGGGTCGACCTGGTGCGCGAGGGCGAGCAGCGCGCGCATACGCGGCTGGACGAGCCGGTCGAGAGCTACCTCGTGTTCCTGCTGCAGCGGCACCAGCGCGACGCGCTGCTGGCCGGGCGCATCGTCGCGCTGGAATGGCTGGACGGCCTCGAGCGCGTGGGCAGCGAACGCGCCGACGCGCTGCGCGACGTCGGCGACCGCTGCCTGATCGTGGCTGGCCTGTACCCGCGGCTGGCGGGCCGCCGCCGGGTCACGCCCGCCTCCTACGCGTCGATCGGCCAGGCCGCCTACGCCGCGGTCGCCGAGGCGACCCGGGCCGGCTATGCCGAGCTGTTCCGACAGCTCGCGCGCGCGTTCGAGGCGATGCAGCAGGTGCTGCGCCGGGTCGGGCCGCGGCCGGAGCTGCGGCTGGTGCTGCCGCCTGGCTGATGCAGCAAGGCCGCGCGCCCACCGCGGTCGACCACGTCCGCATGCCGCGGGACGCGGCTTCGCCGGTCAGTCCATCAGGGGCGTGAGCAGTGTCGGGCCGTTGTTGTCCACGGACCGCACGCTCTCGGGACCCCGGGCGCAGTGGTCGTGCGACGCATCGCCATCCTCGTCCGGCCACGGCGCCTCGGCACAGGGACCTGGGAGGTCAGGCCGCCATTTGCCGTAAATCTCTTCGTCGCCCGGCGCATGGAAGATCACCGGCAGGACGCCAGTCCGGTAGGGCAGGTCGGCCCACTTGCCCCGCGAGGACACGTTGAAGGTCCACTGGCGCACCGCCGCCAGCGTGGCGTCGGCGAAGGACTTGCGGGCGCGCGCCATTTGCCTGTCGCTGGCACCCGCGGTCAGGTTCACCTTCTGGACGATGGCGTCCAGCACCCGGCCGTCGCGACCGATCTTGAGCGCGACGTAGACGTCGCCCGACATGCCGAACACGGCGCCGAACGACGGAAATTGGACCGGGGGAGCGCGCTCGCGGATGCTGATCCGTCCGCCATCGTCGGTGCCGCCGCCGAAAAACCCCACGCTCTGGATGCCGGCTGCGTAGCCGCCGTCGTCGAGCGGCTTGGCGAGCAGGCGGATCGTCGCGCTGGTGTGCACCGGGACCGGCTTGCCGTCGACGATCGCCGGCTCGAACTTCCACGCTGGCACCTGCCGGTCGAGGATCCCGCGCACGGCCGCGGGCACCTTGTCGGCTTCGTCGATGGCGTAGCGGTCGACGCTGCCATCGGCGCGGATGTCGATCGTTCCGGTGACGACCATGCCCAATTCGGTCTGCTTGCGCAGGTCGGCGGCATCGGCGGTATTGCCGAAGAACCCGGCAGTGATCAGCGCCGCCACGAGCAGCCTTGGAAGCGGGTGCATTGGAATCCCCTGATGGCGCCGCCCGAGGATAGCGGATCGGGCATTCGGCAGGCCGCGCCACGCCGCGCGTGCCCTATGATCCGCGGCGGAGGTGCGCATGCACGGTGGTGGCCTGGAACTGGCGCTGGTCTTCCTGGTGGCCGCCGTGATCGCGGTGCCGGTGTTCAAGCGCTTCGGCCTCGGCGCGGTGCTGGGCTACCTCGCCGCGGGCGTGGTGCTCGGGCCGTTCGGGCTGCGCTTCGTGCACGACGCCGATCCGGTGCTCGCGGCGAGCGAGATCGGCGTGGTGATGCTGCTGTTCGTGATCGGGCTGGAGCTTTCGCCGGCGCGCCTGCGGGTGATGCGGCGGCCGGTGTTCGGCGCGGGCGGGCTGCAGGTGCTGCTGTGCGGCGGCGCGCTGGCGGGGCTCGCGCTGGCGAGCGGGCTGGCGTGGAAGGCGGCGCTGGTCGTCGGCCTCGGGCTGGCGCTGTCCTCGACCGCGATCGGCCTGCAGCTGCTCGCCGAACGCAAGGCGCTGACCAGCGACCATGGCCGGCTCGCCTTCGCCATCCTGCTGTTCCAGGACCTCGCCGCGATCCCGCTGCTGGCGGCGATCCCGCTGCTCGGCGGGGCCGCGCACGCGCAGCAGCCGGCCTGGTGGCTGGCGCTGAAGGTGCTGCTGGCGATCGCCGCGCTGGTGTTCGGCGGCCGGCTGCTGCTGCGGCAGGTGTTCCGCGTGGTCGCGCGCACGCGCATGCCGGAGGTGTTCACCGCGACCGCGCTGCTGGTGGTGCTCGGCAGCGCGTGGCTGATGCAGCTGGCCGGGCTGAGCATGGGCCTGGGCGCATTCCTCGCCGGCGTGCTGCTCGCCGATTCGGAGTTCCGCCACGAGCTGGAGGCCCAGATCCAGCCATTCGAGGGCCTGCTGCTCGGGCTGTTCTTCATGGCCGTGGGCATGAGCATCGACCTGCAGCGCGTGGCCGCCGAGCCGCTGCTGGTGGCCGGCGGCGCGCTCGTGCTGATGGCAGTGAAGTTCGCCCTGCTCTACGCGGTCGGCGTGCGCCCGGGCGGGCTGGATGCGCGCGGCGCGCTGCTGCTGGGCAGCGTGCTGGCCCTCGGCGGCGAGTTCGCGTTCGTGGTGTTCGGCGAGGCCGAGCGGGTCGGCCTGTTCGACGGCATGCTGCGCGACCGCCTGGTCGCGATCGTCGGCGTGTCGATGGCGCTGACGCCGCTGCTGCTGATCGTGGTGACGCGGCTGCTGCCGGCGCACGCGCGGCGCGAGCGGCGGCCGTTCGACCGCATCCCCGATGGCCACCCGCAGGTGCTGATCGCCGGCTTCGGCCGCTTCGGCCAGATCGTCGCGCGCCTGCTCACCGCGCAGCACATTCCCTACGTCGCGATCGAGCACAGCCCGGAGCAGGTGGATTTCATGCGCCGCTTCGGCAGCCAGACCTATTACGGCGATCCCTCGCGGCCGGAGCTGCTGCGGGCGGCCGGGGCGCAGCACGTCAGGGTGTTCGTCATCGCGATCGACGACCCGGAGAGCAACCTGCGCGCGGCGCGCCTGATCCGCCGCGAATACCCGGACGCGGCGGTCTTCGCGCGCGCGCGCAACCGCCGGCATGCCTGGGAACTGATGGACCTCGGCGTGCAGGCGGTGCGCGAGACCTTCCACTCCAGCCTGAAGTTGGGCGAGCGCGTGCTGGTCGCGCTGGGCGAGCCGGCGGACGTGGCCGCGCGCCGCGCCGAGCGCTTCCGCGAGCACGACGAGGCGCTGCTGGTCAGCCAGCACCAGGTCTACGACGACGAGGCGGCGCTGATCCAGACCTCGCAGGAAGCGCGCCGCGACCTCGAGCAGCTGTTCGCCGCCGACCGCGGCGAGGGCGTGCTCGGCGGCATGGTGGCGCCGGGCCGGGACGACGCCGCGCGCTAGCGCGTGGCGCTGCTGCGGGAGCGGCTTCCGCCGCGAGTTCCTTGTCGCGCGGCCGGCGTGGCCGGGGCTGCCATCGCGGCCCGGCTCGATGCTTGCCGTGACGACCCATCTGGCGGACGGGCACGCCTGGCTGCCGGCCGCGCCCGGGGAAGGCGGGAGCGCGCGGCTGAGCCGTTCCTGCGAACGGCAGGAGCTCGCGGCTGGAAGCCGCTCCTGCGAAGAGCGGAAGCTCGCGGCTGGAGTGGTTCCCGCGGCAGCGCCGCGGCTCAGCGCGGTTCGCGCAGGAACCGCGCCATCGACACGCCCTGCACCGGCGGGGCGAACTCGGCGGCGACGTCGACGAAGCCGCGCATCACCGCAATCTCGCGCGGGGTGCGGTTGAGCCCGTCGCGCAGGTCCGGGTTGCAGCCGGCGCGCAGCAGGCGCTGGGTCGCGCGCAGCAGGCCGTGCAGCGCGGCGAGGTGGAGCGGGCCGAAACCGCGCGGATCCTGCGCGTCGAGCGCGACGTCCTCGTCGAGCAGGCGCTCCACGCCGGCCAGCAGCACGTCCTCGTCGACCGCGCTGCCGGGCTCGGCGCGCGCGCCGAGCAGCAGCAGCAGCGGCGTCACGTTGCCGGCGGCGGGCGCGTCCGCCTCGGCCCCGGCGAGCAGCAGGGTGTCGAGCAGCGCGACCAGGCGCGGCCGCTCGCGCGCGGTGAAGCCGAACAGCGCGGCGCAGTGCAGCGGCGTCAGTCCCTGCGCATCCTGCGCATGCACGTTGGCGCCGGCCTGCAGCAGCCGCGCGCACACGTCGGGCAGGCCGAGCGCCGCCGCCAGCATCAGCACGGTGACCTCGCCGGGCAGGCGCTGCTCGAGGCTGGCGCCGGCGGCGAGCAGGCGATCGACGATCTCGCCGTGGCGCATGCTCACCGCCGCCGACAGCGGAGTGGCGCCGGTGTTGGCGGCGCGCCTCGGATCCGCGCCGCGCGCGAGCAGCAGGTCGACGGTGGCGCGGTGGCCACCGCCGGCCGCGCGCAGCAGCGCGGTGCAGCCCTGCGCGTCGACGGTGTCGACCGGCAGGCCGAGGTCGAGCAGGCGGCGCACCGCGTCGGCGTCGCCGACGATCGCCGCGGCGGGCACGTCGGCCGGCTGCAGCGGGCGCCGTGGCAGCGGCCAGCCGCGCCAGTCGAGCCAGTCGGCGAGGTCGCGGCGGCCGCTGGCGAGGGCGACGCCGAGCGGCGTCTGGCCGTCGGCGGCGCGGGTGTCGGGCGCCGCGCCGCGCGCGACCAGCAGCCGGACCATCGCTTCGCGGCCGAGCGCGGCGGCCAGGTGCAGCGCAGTCATGCCGTGGCTGTCGCGCGCTTCCATGTCGACGCCGCAGGCGAGCAGGCGCTCGGCCAGGCGTTGCCAGCCCAGCCGCACCGCCAGCGCGAGCGGCGGATCGCCGGCCGGCGAGCGCGCGTAGGGATCCGCGCCGCGCTCCAGCAGCTCGAGCGCGAAGGCCTCGTGGGCGCGCGCGCCGAGGTCGGCGGCGACGCAGGCGGCGAGGAAGCGCGCCAGGCCACCGGCGCCGGCCGGCGCTTGCGCTCGCCGCAGCAGCAGCTGCAGCGCCGGCAGCGCCGCCGGTCCGCGCGCGAGCAGTGCGAAGGTCGCGTTGTCGGCCAGGCCCTCGCGCGCGTCCGCGTCCGCGCCGTGCGCGAGCAGCCAGCCGATGCGCGCCGGCGCTGCG
>JBQCFN010000219.1:0-2562 GCA_051959035.1 Lysobacteraceae bacterium
GGTCGACCAGCAGCGAGCGGATCCACACGCCCGGCAGGGCCGGCTGCTGCTGCGGGGTGAAGGTGGTGAAGCGCACGCCGTCGAAGCGGGCGAGGCCGCCCTGGGTGCCGATCCACAGGTAGCCGGTGTGGTCCTGGGCCAGGGCGATCGCGCTGATCTGCGGCAGCCCGTCCTCGATCGACCAGCCGTCCAGCACGTAGTGGGCGAAGGCCTTGTCCGGCGCCAGCGCGCGCGCGGCCGGGGCCAGCAACAGCCAGGCCGGGAGCAGCACGGCCCCCAGCCAGCGCAGCGCGGGACGTAGCGGCTTCACGATGATCCGGGCCCCCTGCCGGCGGATGCTACGCCGATCGTGACGCGGTGATGCGATCCGTCGCGAGGCCGGCGGGGCGGGGGCCCGCCGGGCCTAGCATTCGATCACGTTCACCGCCAGGCCGCCACGGGACGTTTCCTTGTACTTGTCCTGCATGTCGCGGCCGGTGTCGCGCATGGTCCTGATGACCTTGTCCAGCGACACCTTGTGCTTGCCGTCGCCGCGCAGGGCCATGCGCGAGGCGTTGATCGCCTTCACCGAGCCCATCGCGTTGCGCTCGATGCAGGGGATCTGCACCAGGCCGCCGATCGGGTCGCAGGTCAGGCCGAGGTTGTGCTCCATGCCGATCTCGGCGGCGTTCTCGATCTGGCCCAGGGTGCCGCCGAGCGCGGCGGTCAGGCCTGCCGCGGCCATCGAGCAGGCGACGCCGACCTCGCCCTGGCAGCCGACCTCGGCGCCGGAAATCGACGCGTTTTCCTTGTACAGGATGCCGACCGCGGCGGCGGTGAGCAGGAAGTCGAAGATGCCCTGCTCGCGCGCGGCGGCGTCCTTCTCGCTGGCGCAGAAGCGCTCGTAGTAATGCAGGACGGCCGGCAGGATCCCGGCCGCCCCGTTGGTGGGCGCGGTGACCACGCGGCCGCCGGCGGCGTTCTCCTCGTTCACCGCCAGCGCGTACAGGTTGACCCAGTCGAGCACGGTGAGCGGGTCGCGCATCGCCGCCTCCGGCCGCGACGACAGTTCCGCGTGCAGCGCCGGCGCGCGCCGCGCCACGTGCAGGCCGCCCGGCAGCGTGCCTTCGGCGCGGATGCCGCGCGCCACGCAGGTCTGCATCGCCCGCCAGATCTCGCGCAGGCCGGCACGCACCTCGTCGGCGCTGCGCCAGGCCAGCTCGTTCGCGAACATCAGCTGCGCGATCGTCAGCCCGCTCCGCTCGCATTCGGCCAGCAGTTCCGCGCCGCTGGAAAACGGGTGCGGCAGCGGCGTGGTGTCGGCGACGATCCGGTCTTCCGCCGCCTCGTCCTGGTTGACCACGAAGCCGCCACCGACCGAGTAGTAGTCGCGCGTGGCCAGCTCGCCTCCGTCGGCGTCGTAGGCGGTGAAGCGCATGCCGTTGGTGTGGAACGGCAGCTTCTGCCGCTTGTTCATGATGAGGTCGCGCTTCTCGTCGAAGTCGATCTCGTGCGTGCCGAGCAGGCGCACCTTCTTGTGGCGGCGGATGCGCTCGAGCGCGGCCGGGATGAGGTCGGGGTCGATCTCGTTGGGCCAGTTGCCTTCCAGCCCCATCAGCACCGCCTTGTCGGTGCCGTGGCCGCGGCCGGTCAGGGCGAGCGAGCCGAACACCTCGGCGCGCACGCGGGCGGTGCGCGCCAGCACGTCATGCCCGGCGAGCCAGTGGCTGACGAAGCGCGCGGCCGCGCGCATCGGCCCGACCGTGTGCGAGGAGCTCGGGCCGATGCCGATCTTGTAGAGGTCGAAGGTGCTGACGGCCACGGGTCATTTCTCCAGCCAATGGACTTCGAAGGGAGGCTGGACGCCGGCTTCGGCCGCGATCCGCTCTCCGCCGGGCCGCTGCATCCAGGCCTCGGCGCGGGCGCGGTCCTCCACCTCGAACAGGAACACCGCGACGTGCGGGTCCGCCGGGTCGCGGAACACGTGCAGCACGTGCATGCCGGCCGCGCGCTGGCCGGCCGCGTCTGCGTCGAACAGGGCGCGCCAGCGGGCGTAATCGCGGACGCCGTGGCGGACGAGGAGATGGGGCACGGGCGGACCGGGCTGCGGGAACACCCGTATTCTATGCCGCCCGCCCTGGCGCAACCCTGCCGGATGCCCGGTTCCACGCCGATGCTGCAGCTGTTCCAGCGCGACGACTGCCACCTGTGCGACCTTGCCCTGGAGGTGCTCGCCCACGCGCGCGCGCCGGCCTTCGACAGCGTCTTCATCGACGGCGACGACGCGCTGGAGGCGCGCTACGGCGAGCGGGTGCCGGTGCTGCGCGACGCGGCCGGCGGGCGCGAGCTCGACTGGCCCTTCGATGCCGCCGGCCTGCGCGCGTGGCTGGCGGCCGGCCGGCCGCCGCAGGACCCGCTCGCGTAGGAGCGGCTTGCAGCCGCGAGCTTCTCGCATCCCGCCCCGGCCGCGAAGGTTCAGGGACCCGATCAGAAGCCCGCGGCCATCAGCCGCTCCTGCAGGGCGCCCCTGCGTCACTGCACCGGCTGCAGCACCACCTTCGTGCTCACCGCGATCGCGTCGGG
>JBQCFN010000220.1:0-4554 GCA_051959035.1 Lysobacteraceae bacterium
GGCATGCGCGGCGCCCACCTCGCGGCCGTCGTCGGCGCAGAACGCGACCGGCAGGCAGTCGGCGGTGAGGATGGCGAGCACCACGCCGGGTAACGCGGTGACCGCCGCGTCGGCCTCCGGTTCGCCGCCCTCTTCCGGCGGGCCGTCGAAGCGCAGCACGCGGGTGCCGTGCACCTGGCGCAGCCAGCATGGCGCCGACGGCAGGCCGAGCCCGCGTTCGAGCAGCTCGCGGTTGGCGGCCACGGCCGCGGGATCGTCGCCGTTGCGCAGGCCGAACGAGAAGCGGTCGAACGGCGGCCGGGAATCGCCGGCGGGGCCACGCAAGGTGGTCAGCGCCTGCACGCCCGGCGGCGCCGGCCAGTCGGCGGCGAGCACGCTCTCGCGCACCTGCCGGGACAGGTCGCGCATCGCCGCGTGGTAGGGCGTCGCGCAGAACACGCCGGCCGGCGGCGGCTTCGGCCAGGGCATCAGCGCCCCGCCTGCGCGTGCGCGGCGGCGTCCTCGCGCAGCGCGTGCAGCAGCTGCTGCATGTCGGCCGGCAGCGGCGCGCTGCAGCGCAGCGGCGCGCCGCTCAGCGGGTGCGCGAATTCCAGCACCTCGGCGTGCAGCGCCTGGCGGCGGAAGCCGCGCAGCGCGTCCAGCAGCTCCGGCGTCGCGCCGCGCGGCAGCTTGAGCGGGCCGCCGTACAGCGGATCGCCGACGATCGGGTGCTTCAGGTGCGCCATGTGCACGCGGATCTGGTGGGTGCGGCCGGTTTCCAGCCGGCATTCCAGCGCGGTGTGGGCGCGGAAGCGCTCGCGCAGGCGGTAATGGGTGACCGCCTCGCGGCCGTCCTCGCGCACCGCCTGGCGCAGGCGATCGCGCGGGTGGCGGTCGATCGCGGCGTTGGCGGTGCCGCCGGAGACCAGCGCGCCGACCACCACCGCCAGGTACTGCCGGTGCACTTCGCGCGCGGACAGCTGCGCCACCAGCGCCGCATGCGCCTGCAGGGTGCGCGCGACCACCATCACGCCGCTGGTGTCCTTGTCGAGCCGGTGCACGATGCCGGCGCGCGGCAGCGCGGCGAGCGCCGGGTCGCGGTGCAGCAGCGCGTTCACCAGGGTGCCGGCCGGGTTGCCGGCACCGGGATGCACGACCAGGCCGGCGGACTTGTCGAGCACGAACACGGTCTCGTCCTCGTACAACACGTCGAGCGCGATGTCCTCGGCCAGCGCGTCGGTCTGCGGCGCGAGCACGACCGCCAGGGTCACCGCCTCGCCGCCGCGCACCGGATCACGCGGCCGGACCTCCCGCCCGTCCAGGCGCGCCTGCCCGGCCTTGATCCATTCGGCCAGGCGCGAGCGCGAGAATTCGGGGAACAGCTCGGCCAGCACCGCGTCGAAGCGGCGGCCGGCGGCGGCGTCCGGGACCCGGGCGGTGCGCGTCTCGTGGGGGGCGGGGTCGTGCATCGTGCAACCGGCAGTCAGGGGGCCCGCGGGCGGGACTGCTATTATCCGGGCTTCGTGCCTCCGGCGCCCCGTGGCCTCCCATGACCTTCCTGTTTTCCCCGCGCATGACGCCCTCGCGCGTGACCCTGCGGTCCCTGCTGATCCTGCTGCTGGTGACGATCCTCGCCGCGCCCGGCTGCGCGCACTTCAGGAACAAGAAGAAGGAGGCCAACGAAGGCGTGCCGGTCGAGCAGCTGTACGCCAAGGGCCACGACCTGATGGTCTACGGCAGCTGGGATGCGGCCGCGACGGTCTACAAGCGCCTGGTCGCCCAGTATCCATACGGCCCCTACACCGAGCAGGCGCTGATGGAAACCGCGTACGCGCAGTACAAGTCCGGCGCGAACGACGACGCGATCTCCACCATCGACCGCTTCATCCGCACCTATCCGACCCACCGTAACATCGCCTACATGTACTACCTGCGCGGCCTGGTCGATGCGAGCCGCGACACGGTGTTCATGCAGCGCGTGTGGCGGCTGGACGCCAGCCGGCGCGACCTTGCCACGCCGATGCAGGCCTACAACGACTTCAAGACGGTGGTCGAGCGCTATCCGAACAGCCGCTACGCCGCCGACGCGCGCGAGCACATGGCCGGCCTGCGCAACATGTTCGCCCGCCATGAGCTGGAAACCGGGCTGTACTACCTGCGCCGCGGGGCCTACGTCTCCGCCGCCGACCGTGCCAAGTACCTGCTGGAAACCTACCCGCAGAGCTCGTGGCAGAACGACGCGGTGGCGCTGCTTGCCGAGTCCTACACCCGCCTGGGCAACAAGACCCTGGCCGACGACGCGCGCCGCGTGCTGCAGCAGAACGACCCAAACCACCCATGGCTGCGCGGCGACTGGCCGGACTACCCGTCCAACCTGCGCGGGCTCAACCCGTTCGCGGGCGAACGCTCGGCGGCGGACGCCGAGCAACACTGAGCCGCCAGGACGCGCGCCAGCCAACGCCGCCTCCGGGCGGCGTTGTCGTTCCGGAACCCGGCAGGAGCGACCCATGGCCGCGAGCGTTTCCCGGCGGCCCCGCACGGGGTCAACCGCTCGCGGCCAGGGGCCGCTCCCGCAGGCATTGCGCGGCTAGCCGCGATACCCGTTGCTGATCGGATAGCGCCGCTCGCGGCCGAACGCGCGCCGCGACACCTTCGGCCCCGGCGCGGCCTGGTGGCGCTTCCATTCGCTGGTCCGCACCAGCCGCAGCACGCGGTCGACCGTGGCGGCGTCAAAGCCGGCGGCGACGATCTCCGCGCGCGACTGCTCCTGGTCGACGTGCCGCAGCAGGATCGCGTCGAGCACGTCGTAGGGCGGCAGCGAGTCCTGGTCGGTCTGGTTCTCGCGCAGTTCCGCCGACGGCGGGCGGTCGATCACGCCGGCCGGGATCACCGGCGTGCCGCCGACGGTGTTGCGCCAGCGCGCCAGCGCATACACCTCGGTCTTGTACAGGTCCTTGAGCGGCGCGTAGCCGCCGCACATGTCGCCGTAGATGGTGGCGTAGCCGACCGCGTACTCGCTCTTGTTGCCGGTGGTCAGCAGCAGCCCGCCGAACTTGTTGGACAGCGCCATCAACAGCGCGCCGCGGGTGCGCGACTGCAGGTTTTCCTCGGTGACGTCGGCGACCTGGCCGGCGAACTGCTCCGCCAGCGCCGCGAGGTGGCCTTCGAACGGCCGCTCGATTGGCACGGTCAGCAGACGCACGCCCTGCAGCGCGCACTGCTCGGCGGCGAGGTCGTTGGACATCCCGGCGGTGTAGCGCGACGGCAGCCGCACCGCGGTGACGTTGCCGGCGCCGAGCGCGTCCACCGCCATCGCCAGCACCAGCGACGAATCGATGCCGCCGGACAGGCCCAGCCACGCCTTTGAGAAGCCGTTCTTGCCGCAGTAGTCGCGGATGCCGCGCACCACCGCCCGCCACGCGAGCGCGTCGCGGCCCTCGTCCGTCTCCACCGGCCAGGCGACTTCGGTGAAGCGGCGCGTGGCGGGATCGAAGTCGGCCACCAGCCAGTGGTCCTCGAACGCGCGCGCGGCCGGGCGCACGTTGCCGTCGCCGTCGGCCAGCACCGAGGCGCCGTCGAACACCAGCGCGTCCTGCCCGCCCACCACGTTGAGGTAGGCCAGCGCGGCCCCGCTCTCCTGCACGCGCTGGGCGATCAGCGCGTCGCGCTGCGCGTGCTTGTCGCGCTCGAAGGGCGAGGCGTTGGGCACCAGCACCAGCTGCGCGCCGGCGCGCGCGGCCTGCGCCAGCGGCTCGGCGAACCACAGGTCCTCGCAGATCACCAGGCCCAGGCGCGCATCGCCGACGTCGAACACGCAGGCCTCCTGGTCCGGATCGACGTCGAAATAGCGGCGCTCGTCGAACACCGCGTAATTGGGCAGCTCGTGCTTGCGGTAGGTGCGCTCGACCGCGCCGTCGCGCAGGACGCTGGCGGCGTTGTAGACCACCGCGCCGGCGCTCTGCGGCCAGCCGACCACCGCGACGATGCCGCGGACCCCGCGCGCGATCGCCTGCAGCGCCGCCTCGCAGTCGGCGAGGAAGGACGGACGCAGCAGCAGGTCCTCCGGCGGATACCCGCACAGCGCGAGTTCCGGGAACAGCACCACGTCGGCGCGGTGCACGTCGCGGGCTTCGGCGACCAGCGCGCTGATGCGCGCCGCATTCGCGGCGACCGCGCCGACGGGGAAGTCGAACTGGGCGAGGGCGATGCGGAGCATGCGGCGGCGCCTGTCGTCCCCCTCCCGCGCGCGGGAAGGGGCTCCTTGGATGGGAACGGCCCGCCCGCGGTCCCGCGGGGTCCACCCCGGTCGCGGCCGGGCGGGCGGATCAGGCCATTGTCCCAGAATCGGCGCGACGGCAGCGCCAAGCCACGACCGCCTACGCCTGCTCCAGCATCGGCGGCAGCGGGCAATGCAGCGACGCGCACAGCGTGCGCAGCAGTTCGGCCTCGGCGACGCAGACGCTGCCGTCGAAGGCGATCGCCGCGGCGATGCCTTCCACCAGCACCTGCTTGGCCAGCGGATCGAGCGCGTCCAGTGCACCCAGCACGTCATCCAGGGCGAGCACGCCGCGCGGT
>JBQCFN010000221.1:0-2931 GCA_051959035.1 Lysobacteraceae bacterium
CAGCGCGCGCGCGAACGCGATCGAGCCCGACCACCCGGCGGCCCCGGCGATGCGCGCCGCGTCCGCGGCGCCGTAGCGGCCCGCCGGCCAGCCCGCGGCGAGCGACCACGCCCACAGCGCCGCCTCGGCGAGCAGCAACGCGGGCAGCAGCGACAGGAAGCGCGCGAACGTCGAGGCGCCCGCGCGGGCGCCGGCAGCGGAGCCGTTCATCTCACCAGCGGGTGTAGAGCGCCGCCGACACGCTGCGCTCGTCGTAGCCGCCCTCGGTGTTGTTGGCGAGGTCGGCGCCCAGCTTCACGCCCCAGCGCGGCGAGAAGAAGCGCACCCAGGCCACGCCGAACGAGGCACTGCTGCGGCGCACCGCATCCTCGGCCAGGCCGGTCGCCGAATCGACGCTGCGCCCGGTGCCGCCGCTCACTTCGACGTAGTCGTCGGCATTGCCGGCGTAGTAGTAGCGCGCCAGCCCGCGGTGGCTGAGGCTGCCCTCGCCGATGCCCGGCACGCGCAGCGCGCGGTAGCGCAGGTACCAGTCGCCGAGGTAGCGGCCGATGCCGAGGCCGTACATGTCCACGTCGGAGTTGGCGAACTCGAGCCGGTCGTAGCTGGCCGACAGCTCCCAGCCGGTGCCCACGCCCTGGAACACTTCGGCGCGCCACGAGCGCTCGGCGAACAGGCCGCCCTGCGGCCCGTGCTGGACGCGGAAGTTGGCATAGGCGCGCTGCCACAGCGGCGCGTACGCATCCAGCGCCCAGGCGGTGTCGCTGCTGCCGAAGCGGTCGGCGTGCAGCATCTCCAGCGCCAGCGAGCCGCGCGCGAAATGGCGGCGCAGGGTGGCGGTCTCGTCGTTCCAGGCCTGGCGGCTGGGATCGAACCAGGTGTGCTCGGCGCCGATGCGCAGCGACCAGCGATAGCCCGACGGCACCGCCACGTCGGGGTCCTTGGGCGGCGGTTCCAGCGTGGCGATCTCGCTGGCGACCTCGCCGGCCGACAGCCCCCGCGCGGCCGCGGCCTCGAACGCGGCGCGCGCGGCGTCGCGGTTGCCGGCGGCACGCTGGGCGCGGCCGAGCGCGACCAGCGCGGCCGGATCCTGCGGCGCCACCTCGCTCCAGTGCGCGTAGGCCTCCGCGGCCAGCGCGGGGCGGTCGCTCCACAGGTAGGCGTCGCCGAGCGCGGACCATGCATCGGCGTACTGCGGATGCGCGTCCACCACCGCCCGCAGGTCGGCCTCGGCCTCGGGCCAGCGCCCGGACCACGCCTGGGTGCGCCCGCGCCCGAGCAGCAGGTCGGCGTCGCCCGGGTAGCGCTGCAGCAACGTGGTGTACAGCGCGATCGCTTCGTCCTTGTGCCCGGAGGTGGCGAGCTCGCGCGCCTGCTGGAGCTGCTGCAGGTAACTCCCGGCGGGCGCGGCGGTGGCGACGGCGGCGGGCGCGGTCGCCTGCAGGAGGAGGAACAGGGGCGTCATGGGCAATGGGCTTTCCGTTCGCGGAAGGTGGTCGTGGGCGTGTCGCCCGGATCAGGCGGGCGTGCGCTCGGCGAGGGCGGGCTCGCGCGCAGGCGCCGGCGCCGGTGCGTCGGCTGGCGGCAGCCCGGCGGTGTGCTCATGCTGCCAGGTGGCATGCCGGCGCACCTTGCCCCAGCGGCTGCCGCCGCGGATGCCGAGCACCCAGCGCACCAGCCCGGCCAGCCGCCACAGCGAATTGAGCTGGCGATAGCCGAAGTTCTCGAGGATGGCGACGATGAACAGCCGCACCTGCTGGCTGGCGCGTGGATACAGGTGGAACGACAGTTCCTCCAGCAGCAGCGCGTTGGTCGACAGCAGCACGCCCAGGCCGACCGAGGCGAACAGGAACACCAGGAACGCCTGCACCGACAGCAGCCCCGCCGCCCACAGCAGCACGACCGAGACGTAGCCCAGCACCTCGATCACCGGCCCGAACAGCTCGAACACCACCATGAAGGGGAACGCCAGCCAGCCGACCGCGCCGCCGTTGCGCTGGAACATGAGCTTCCAGTTCGCCGACAGGCTTTCGGCCAGGCCCTGCTGCCAGCGCTGGCGCTGGTTGCCGAGCGAGCGGAAATCCTCGGGCGCCTCGGTCCAGCAGATCGGGTCGGGCACGAAGGTGATGCGGTAGGGGCGCTTTTCCTGCTTGAGCTTGCGGTGCAGGCGCACCACCAGGTCCATGTCCTCGCCGACCGTGTCGGTGCGGTAGCCGCCGGCGGCGATCACCCGCTCCTTGTAGAACATGCCGAACGCGCCCGAGATGATCAGCAGCGCGTTGAGCGGCGACCAGCCCAGGCGCCCGAACAGGAACGCGCGCAGGTACTCGACCGTCTGCATCAGCGGCAGCGCCTTCTTCGGCAGGCCGACCTCGGACAGGAAGCCGTCCCTGGCCTTGCAGCCGTTGACCACGCGGATCACGCCGCCCACCGCGACGGTGCGCGCGTCCTCCAGGAAGGGCTGCACCACCCGGGCGAGGCTGTCCTGCTGCAGGATGCAGTCGGCGTCGACCACGCAGAACAGCGGATAGCGGGCGACGTTGATGCCGGCGTTGAGCGCGTCGGCCTTGCCGCCGTTCTCCTTGTCGACCAGGCGCACGCGGCCGTGCCGCGGCGACACGTAGACCTTGCGCACCGGCGCGGTGTCCAGGCGCCTGCGGTAGGCCTCGGGGAATTCCACCAGCGAAAATGCCTTGACCACCGCCTCCAGCGTGCGGTCGGTCGAGCCGTCGTTGACCACCAGCACCTCGAACTCGGGGTAGTACAGGCGCAGCAGCGACTGGATCGAGGAGACGATCGTGCGCTCCTCGTTGTAGGCGGGCACCAGGATGCTGACCGGCGGCTGGTAGTCGGCGAAGTTCTTGATCCGGAAGCTGGCGCCGTGTTCGCGCACGTAGCGCAGGATCGAGAACACGGAGATGAAGTTCAGCCCCA
>JBQCFN010000222.1:0-5512 GCA_051959035.1 Lysobacteraceae bacterium
CCAACGGCGGCGGCGCCGCGAAGCGGAAGGCCGCCGCCACCGGCGCGACCCAGTTCACCGCCGCCAGCAGCACGAACGCGCCCGCGGCCACCAGCCAGAACGCGCGGTTGCCGCCGGCAGCGGGTCACCGAGCAGCAGGTAAACCGCGGCGGCGGCGATGAGCAGCAACAGCATCGGTTCGCCCAGCACCTTGGCGACGATCGCCAGGCGGCTGCGGCGTTCCGGTTCCGGCAGGCGGTTGGCGCCGTCGCGGCGCAGGCGCGCGGCGGCTTCGTCGGCGGCCAGGCCGGTGCGCGCCGGCGCGTCCGCGTTCACGGCACGGCCGGTGCCCGCGGCGGTTGCGCCGCGCTGCCGTCGTCGAGGCGGACGCGCTCGAGGTAGTCGGGCACGTGCGCGGGCCAGCCGAGCTCGCGCTCGACGCGCACGCGCAGCGCGTCGGCGGCATCCGGCTCGCCATGGACGATGAAGACCCCATGCGGCGGCCGCGGCGCGGCGCGCAGCCAGGCGACGAGCTCGTCGGCGTCGGCGTGGGCGGAGGCGGCTTCCAGCTGCAGGACCTGCGCATTGACCGCGACGTCCTGGCCGTAGATGCGCAGCGTCCGCGCGCCGGCCGCGAGCGCCGCCCCGCGCGTGCCGCCGGCCTGGTAGCCGCTGAGGACGATGGCATTGCGCGGATCGGGCGCGAAGGCGATGAGGTGGTGCAGCACGCGCCCGCCGGTGGCCATGCCGCTGGCGGACACGATCACCATCGGGCCCTTGCGCCGGTTCAGCGCCTTGGATTCCTCGACGCTGTTGACCACGCGGGTGTTGCGCGCGAGCGCCGCCAGTGCCGCCGCGTCGAGGCGGTGTTCGCCCGGGAAGCGGCGGTACAGCGCGGTGACGTCGGCGGCCATCGGGCTGTTGAGGTAGACCGGCGCGGCGGGGATGCGGCCGTCGGCCTGCAGTTGCGCCACCGCGTGCAGCAGCGCCTGCGCGCGGCCGACTGCGAACGCGGGGATCACCGCCACGCCGCCGCGTGCGAGGACCGGGCGCAACGCGGCGGCGAGTTCGCCCTCGACGTCGACACCGGCGTGGCGGCGGTTGCCGTAGGTCGATTCCACGACGATCCAGCCGGCCTCGTCCGGTGGTTCCGGCGCGACCATCACCGGATCGTGCGGGCGGCCGACGTCGCCGCTGAACACCACCCGCCGTCCGGCATGCTCCAGCGTGGCCGCGGCCGCGCCGAGGATGTGGCCCTGGCAGCGGAAGCGGGCGCGCAGGCCTGGCGCAGGCTCGAAGTCCTGGTGGAACCCGACCTCGGCGAACAGGCGCAGGGCCTGCTGCGCGTCGCGCTCGTCGTACAGCGGCTCGGCGGGATGGTGCTTCGAGCTGCCCTTGCGGTTGGCGTAACCGGCTTCCTCCTCGAGCAGGCGCGCCGAATCCGGCAGCAGGATGCGCGCCAGCGCCGCGGTGCCCGGCGTGCACCAGATGCGGCCGCGGAAGCCCAGTCGCGCCAGGCGCGGCAGGTAGCCGCTGTGGTCCAGGTGCGCGTGGGTGAGGACGACGGCGTCCAGCGAGGCGGGATCGACCGGGAATCCGGCCCAGTTGCGCAGCCGCAGCGGCTTGTAGCCCTGGAACAGGCCGCAGTCGACCAGCACGCGCGCCGCGTCCGTCTCCACCAGCGTGCGCGAGCCGGTGACGGTGGCGTTCGCGCCGAGGAACTGCAGGGTCAGGCCCATGTCGAGCTCCGCGCCGGTGCGTCAGCGCACCACGGTGACCGGTACGCTCGACTGCGCGATCACCTTGCGCGCGACCGAGCCGAGCAGCAGGCCTTCCAGCGCGCCGCGCCCGTGCGTGCCCATCACCACCAGGTCGTGCTTGCCGGCCTTCGCCTCGCGCACGATCGCCTCGGCGGCATCGGCCACCACCAGCCGTTCGCGGAACGGCAGCCGGGCGCGCTTGAGCAGGACGCGTGCCTCGCGGATCGCGTGCTGGCCATTGTCGGCGTGGTAGCGGGCCACGGCTTCCGCGCCGAGCTTGACCGCGACCGATTGCAGCAGCGGCGCGTCGGCGTTGAACAGGGTGATGCCGGGCGGCGCCGCGAGCTGCTTCGACAGCCGGATCGCATGTTGCACGGCGCGCCGGCTGACCGGGCTGCCATCGACGGCGAGGAGGATCTTCATGGGGCGGCTCCCTGTGGCCGGTCAGCGGGAAGGAAGATGCAGCGCCAGCCAGGGCACGACGCAGGCGAACAGGATCGCCAGCTTGTACAGCCCCAGCATCAGGTACACCGCGAAATCGCAGCGGGCGCGGTCGAGGTGGAACCAGTGCGCGTGCTGGCGGTGGAACGCGTCGCCGGCGACGGCCCAGGCGAGGCAGGCGAGGATCAGCACGCCGTAGTTCAGCACGGCGCACCAGCCGAGGAAGGACTGCAGCTGCGACAGGGCCATGGCGGCGCTTCCTCCGTGATGGCGTGAGGATGCGCCCGGCGCCGCTGGCGCGGTTTGATCCCGGTCAATCGGCCGATTCGCGTGGGGGCGTTCGGAACACGCAACCGACGTAGCCCGGGTCAGCGCAGCGCACCGGGGAAACTTCGACAGCGGACCACCCGGCCCCGGGAAATCCAGGCGATGTGGGCCGGGACGGAGCGAAAAGCGGTTCGTCGGCCCACGCCGGGGAGGGGGCATTGCGTTTCCCTCAGTCGGGGCATCGTGCCCCGATGCGGGCGTGCGCCATCCTTGGCGCGCTGGTCGCAACGCCGCCGTCCTCCCGGTCGCGCGGAGAGGACGTGGCAGCGTGCGGGAAAGGCAACCGGCAAAGCCCGGGCAAGCGCAGCGCACCCGGGAGCGCCACCGGAATGCGGAGTCCGGCGCGGCCGGGACGCGCGCCGGAGAGCCGGGGGCGTGGGCTTACTTGGTCACCACCAGCTTGCCCTTCATCATGCTGGAGTGGCCGGGGAAGGAGCAGTAGAAGCTGTAGTCGCCGCCGGCCTTGAGCTTGTTGCCCGGGAAGCTGCTGGTGGTGGATTCGCCGCCGCCGATGGTCTTGGTCTCGCCGATCACCTTCGGATCCTTGGGCACGTAGCCGGCGCCGGCGCCGGCCTTGAGCGCGGCGGCCGTGATCGCGCCCATGTCGGCGGTCTGGCTGACGATCACGTTGTGGCCCATCACGTTCGCGGCGAGCTTGCCGGTGTGGGAGAGCTGGATGGTGATCTTCGGGCAGGATGCCGAAACGGTGACCGTCTTCTGGTCGTACTGCATCGCGTCGTTGCCGGCGAGCTTGATGGTGCAGTTCTGCGCCGCGTGCGCGTAGCCGGCGGCGCCGAGCAGGGCGAGGGCGAGGAGGGAGCTGGCGATGTGCTTCATTGCGGGGCCTCTTGGGCGGTGGAGGAAAGGGGACTAGCGGGACGTCGCCTTGCGGACGGCGGCGACGAAGGCCGGGTCCGGCACGCTGCCGATGTCCTCGGTGCGGGCCAGTTCGCGCCCGTCGGAATCGAGCAGGACCAGCGCGGCGGTGTGGTTGAAATCGCCGTCGGCGAGCTGGCGGTAGCGGACGCCGAGCACGCCGGCGACCGCGCGCACGTCGGCGGCGCGCGGCGCGGCGAGCGTCCAGTGCGCGTCCACCCGGTGCCGGGCGGCCACGCGCTGCAGCGCCTCGGGCGTGTCGCGCTGCGGATCCATGCTGATCAGCACCATCCCCAGGCGCTCGCGCTGCGCCGACGTGAGCTGCTTCTGGATGGCCTTGCCGGATTCGACGATCAGCGGGCAGGTGAACTGGCAGGAGGTGTAGAACATGCCGACCACGCGCGGCGTGCCGCGCAGGCTGCGCCAGTCGTAGTGGGCGCCATGCTGGTCGGTCAGCGGCAGCGCGAGCTGGTAGAGCGATTCGCGCGGCAGCGGCGCCGGCGGGTCCGCCGCCAGGGCCGGCAGCGCGAGCAGCAGGGTGAGGCAGGCGATCAGGAATCGGTGCATGGTCTTGCTCCGGTGGAAGTCGAGCCCGTCTCGGCGGGCGTCGGGAAGGGGGCGCGCGTTCACCTGGCGCAGCGGAAACCCAGGTTGGCGGTGGTGTCGGCGGCCTGCAGCGAGGACAGCATCGCCACCCGCATCAGCACGGCGTAGTTCTCGCGGTCGTCCATCGCCAGCGCGCCGGCGCCGCAGAACTTGCCCTTGTCGGCGCCGCCCTGTTCGCGGTTGTCGGCGGATACCAGCAGCGAGGAGAAATCGTCCGTCCATTCCCAGACCAGCCCGTGCAGGTCCTGCACGCCGTAGGCGTTGGGCGGTTGCAGGCCGGCGCGGGGCAGGGCGGCGCTGGACGGACGCGAATACCAGGCGAGGATCCGTTCGCGCCAGGCCGGATCGCGGCGCGCGTCGCGGCGGGTTTCGTCCGCCGCGGCGGCGTATTCCCATTCCGACCAGGTCGGCAGGCGCGCGCCCTGCGCCTTGCAGTAGGCATCGGCGGCGAACCAGCTCACCTGGGTGACCGGCTGCGCGCCCTGCGCGGCGTCCACCAGCGCGGTGGGCGTGCGCCACTGGCCGAGGTAGCGCGCGTCGGCCAGCGCGCGCGGCACGCGGTCGCGCCGCCATTGCGGGTTGCGCTCGACGAAGGCGAGGAACTCGGCGTTGGTGACCGGCCGCCGCATCAGCTGAAAGGGCGCGATCCGCACCGCGCCGCCCTTGCGGTCCTCGTACTTGAGCGCGGTGCGGAAGCCGCCGCCCGGCAGCCGCACGTAGCCACCCGCGACGCCGGCGATCGCGCCGGCGACGGGGAGCACGCACAACAGCAGGGCGGCGAGCCGGTGCATCCTCAGTGGCCTTGCGCGGCGGGTGCACCGCCGGCCTTGCGCGCCTCGGCGACCTCGGCCTTGTCGATCCGGCCACCGGGGTTGCCCCAGCTGTTGAGCACGAAGGTGCCGATGTTGGCCACCTCGTCGTCGTTGAGCTGGCTCATCGGCGGCATGACCGAATTGTAGTCCTTGCCGTTGACCGTGACCGGGCCGCTGAGGCCGTGCAGCATGATCTCGACGATGCGCTTCGGCGTCGCCTTCAGCACGCTCGACCTGGCCAGCGGCGGGAACACGCCCTCGAGGCCTTCGCCGTTGGCCTGGTGGCAGGTCGAGCACGTGCCGGCGAACAGCGCCTGGCCGGCCTTGACCTGGTCCTCCCGGGTCAGCGCGCCGCTCTTCGCCGCGGCGGCCGCCGGGGCGACCGGCGCCAGGTTGGCCTGGGCGCGGTCGCCGACGTAGTTCTCGTCCACTTCCTTGCCCGAGTAGAGGTCCTTGCGGTCCGGGCCTTCGGCCTTGAGCATCGCCAGCGCGCCCTTGTTGAACGCGCGGAAGATCGAATGGTCGACCAGCACGTAGGTGCCGGGCACTTCCATGTGGAAGTCCATGATGGCCGCGCCGCCGGAGGGAATCAGCGTGGTCTGCACGTTCTCCTGGAAGCGGGTGCCGCCCTCGAACCAGACCTTGTCGAAGATCTCGCCGATCACGTGGAAGCTGGACACGAGGTTGGGGCCGCCGTTGCCGACGAACAGG
>JBQCFN010000223.1:0-2957 GCA_051959035.1 Lysobacteraceae bacterium
GCTGCAGCGGCTGCAGCGCCGCCCGCAGCACGTGCCGCTTCGGCGCCTGCACGCCGCGCGCGACCAGCCCGAGCCGGCCATGGGCCTCGCTCAGCACCTCGACCAGCAGGCTGGTCTCGCGCCACGGGCGCGCGTGCAGGACGAAGGCGGGTTCGGCGGCGTAGCGCATGGCGCGATTGTGGCGCCCGCGCGGCGGCGGCGCGCGGGGGACCCGGGGCTACTCGGTATAGCCGAACGCGCGCAGGGCGGCTTCGTCGTCCGACCAGCCCGCGCGCACCCGCACCCAGGTCTCGAGGAACACCCGGGTGCCGAACAGCCGCTCCATCGCCTCGCGCGCGCGGCTGCCGATCTCGCGCAGGCGGCTGCCGCCCTTGCCGATCACGATCGCCTTCTGGCCGTCGCGCTCGACCCAGATCACCGCGCCGATGCGGTACATCGCGCCCTCGGCCTCGAAGCGCTCGATCTCCACCGTGGTCGCGTACGGCAGCTCCGCGCCGAGCTGGCGCATCAGTTGCTCGCGCACCAGTTCGCCGGCGAGGAAGCGCTGGCTCTTGTCGGTGATCTCGTCCTCGGCGTACAGCGCGGGCTGCGCGGGCACCAGCCCAAGCAGGTCGGCGACCAGCGGTTCCAGGCCCCTGCGCTTGAGCGCCGACACCGGGTGCACGGCCGCGAAGTCGCGTCCTTCGCTCACCTTCGCCAGGAACGGCAGCAGCGCGGTCTTGTCCTTGAGCCGGTCGACCTGGTTGACGACCAGCACCACCGGCACGCCGGCGGCGCGCAGCGCGTCGTAGGCGAGGGTGTCCTCGTCGTCCCAGCGGCCGGCCTCGACGACCAGCGCGGCCGCATCCACGCCTTCCAGCGCGCCGCGCGCCGCGCGGTTCATCCAGCGGTGCATCGCCGAGGACGAGGCACGGCGCTCCTCGCGATGGATGCCCGGGGTATCGACCAGCAGCAGTTGCCCCTGCGGGAAAGTGGCGATGCCGAGCAGCCGGTGGCGCGTGGTCTGCGGGCGGTTGGAGGTGATGCTGACCTTGGCGCCGACCAGCGCGTTGACCAGGGTGGACTTGCCGACGTTCGGCCGGCCGATGACGGCGACGTGGCCGGCGCGGAAGGGGACTTCGCTCATGCGCGGATTGTACGGCGCCGCGCCGCGGCGGCCGCCGTCACGCCGCGGGCTTTTCCAGCCGCGCCAGCGCCGCCTCGGCCGCCACCTGCTCCGCCGCGCGGCGCGAGCTGCCCTCGCCCTCGGTCGCCAGCGCGGGCGATTCCAGCGTGCAGGACACGCGGAAGATGCGCGCGTGCTCCTCGCCGGCCTCCGCCACCAGCGCGTACACCGGCAGCGGCTTCTGCCGCGCCTGCAGCCATTCCTGCAGCCGCGTCTTGGCGTCCTTGCCGACCTGCGCGAGCGGCGGCAGCGCGGCGAGCAGCGGTTCGAACCAGGGCAGCACCAGCGCGCGGCAGGCGTCGAAGCCGGCGTCGAGGTAGCAGGCGGCGATCACCGCCTCCAGCGCGTCGGCGAGGATCGAGTCCCGGCGGTGGCCGCCGGACTTCATCTCGCCGGGGCCGAGGGTGAGGCGGGCGCCGAGGTCGAGCGTGCGGGCGATCGCCGCGAGGGTGGATTCGCGCACCAGCTCGGCGCGCGCGCGGGTCAGCGCGCCCTCGTCGGCGCGCGGCCAGCGCTGGTAGAGCTGCTCGGCGACGACCAGGTTGAGCAGCGCGTCGCCGAGGTATTCCAGCCGCTCGTTGTTCGGGCTGCCGGCGCTGCGGTGGCGCAGCGCCTGGGCGAGCAGGCCGGCGTCGGCGAACGCGTGGCCGCCGAAGCGGGCGGCCGGGTCAGTCGGCTCCGCCATGCCGGGTCAGGTTCTCGCTGGCGTCGAACCTGCCGACGACATCGAGGTTGTAGACCAGCGGCTTGCGCACCTCGTAGCTGACGCTCATCTTCCAGCCGTTGTCGATGCGCTCGACCTTGACGTTGTCCGGCTTCACGTTCTCGGCGTAGCTGATGTACAGGCGCCGGAAGAACAGGTCCTGGATCTTCCCCGGGTCCTGGTCGGCGATGCCCGGCTCGGCCTGCAGGCCCTTGAGCGCCTGCTTGACCGCGTAGTACTCCGAGTACATCGGGAACAGCTTCATGCCGATGTAGGCGAAGAACCCCACGACCGCGAGCACGATGACGAACCCGATCAGGGTCATGCCGCCTTGATTGCGCTTCATAGCCGCTCCCCTTGCGAACCGACGTCGATGGATCGCAGCTACGGGATGCGGCTGCCGATCCGGTTGAAGTCCACCCCACCCGCGCTGCCGTCCCAGTGCATCCACACCAGGAAGGCCTTGCCCCTCAGGTTCGCCTCCGGCAGGAAACCCCAGAAGCGACTGTCCTCGCTATTATCACGATTGTCGCCCATCACGAAATACTGCCCGGGCGGCACCTTCCACTCGCCCTCCCCCTGGATGAAGAACGGCATGTCGTCGCGCTCCAGGACGGGGTGCGGGCGCCCGGGCAGCTGCTCGGTGAGCAGGCGGGCGCCGGTGGCGTCGCTGCCCTTGCCGACGCCGACGTAGCGGCCGTCCGCCACGTACTGCAGCGGCTTGCCGTTGAGCCAGACGACGTGGTCGTGGTAGGCGACGGTGTCGCCCGGCAGCCCCACCACGCGCTTGATCCAGTCCTGGTCGGGATGCTGCGGCGGCCGGAACACCACCACGTCGCCCCGCGCCGGTTCGCCGATGGGGACGAACTTCTGGTTGCTGATCGGCAGCCGCAGGCCGTAGGCGAACTTGTTGACCAGGATGAAGTCGCCGATCAGCAGCGAGGGCATCATCGAGCTGGACGGGATGCGGAAGGGTTCGGCGACCCAGCTGCGCAGCACCAGCACCACCGCCAGCACCGGGAAGAAGGCCTTCGCGTAGTCGACGATGACCGGTTCCTTCGGCTCGAGCAGGCCGGCCCGCTCGGCCCG